>JANWZD010000014.1 GCA_025054935.1 Dehalococcoidia bacterium
TCTCCACCTGCGCCAGTCCCTCGGCTGAGCCCCTCCTCAGCCCGCCCGCATCCGCCCCGCAGCACGCAAGCCGGCGGCAGGCCGCTGCCCGCCCCCTTAGCCGCTCGGCACGCGGCTCGGGAACCAGCGGCGGTAGTCGGTTCCGACATTGGCGCGCTCCACCTGCCATTCTGCCGGATTGGCCGGGTCGTAGGTCAGGATCGTCCGCTGGAACGCTTGGACGATGATCTTCCGTCCCGTGACGCTCCCTTTCGACACCGTCGCCTCGACCGGCTCCGTGATCGGCAGCCCGATGTCGTGCAGCCACCCGCCGGGAAAGAGGTCGCTCCGGGTGATGTAGCGCCAGAAATAGGCCGGAACGGTGTGACCGGGCGCGCTGCGGAGGTCGGTCGTGAAGGGAATGAAGACCGAGCCGTCCGGCCGCTGGACAACGTTGCCCGCATGACCCGCCGGCGGCGGGACGCGCCGGTCCGGCGCCGCCAGCAAGGCAAGGTCCTTGTAGGTCAGCGTCGAGGTGTCGCCGCCGACCGGCAGCGTCGCGCCCGCCTGCTGCAGCTCGTCCACCAGCAGCCCGTACTGGAACTTCCAAACAGGGTCCGACTGTGCCGCCGAGTGGTCCTCAAGCCGGCCTTTCTCGAAGTACTGCACCTTGCCCCCCCGCCCGCCGGGCGCGAACGCGGGCGAGATCGCGCGGCCCAAGAGACGCAGCCCGTCGTGCCTGCTGTAGTAGGCGGCGAACTCGCTCGCCGTCGGATGGAAGACTATCGGCACGGCCGCGGGCGGCGGCATCGACCCGGCCGCAACCTTCCCCCCGAGCACCGTCGTCGAGGCGAGCGCGTTCGGCGGGTAGCCCATCCCGATCACGCGGCCGTCGCGGTCCCTCGCGCGGACGCGGAACTGGTAGGTCGTCTCGAAGCGCGCCGGAAAGTCCGGCCGCTCCCCATAGACCGCCGAGGTCTGCGGCGAGCCGACGATCCAGTCGCGCCAGTCGCCGTCGCCCTCTTTCACCTGGACATCGTAGGTCCAGCCGCTGCCCGAGGCGCCGACCGGCGACCACGAGACCGTGAACGGCGCCAGGCTGCCCGGGCCGAGCGGCATGATCGTCACCGCCGGCACGCGCCTGTCGTCCTCGATCAGGATCTGCACCTCGCCGCCGATAATGAAATCCTCCGGGGCGCATTCGCCGCTGATGCAGCCGAAGTTGTTGTTGTTCGTCGCGGCCGGCAGCGTGAGACGGTAGCCGCCGTCGCGCGCGGTGATCTCGCGCCGGTTGCCGAATTTGTCCATCAGCGTCGCCCGTTGGGTAGAGGCGGGGATGAAGGCGTCCACCGGCTGACCGATGTTGCTCCAAGCGACCGTCACCTTGCCTTCCGGCCCGCCCCAGAATGTGACCGCATCCCACCCTTTCGCGCCCAGCTTCTCCTTGCGGCCGAGGTTGACCCGGGTCACCAGCTTCGCCCCAGCGAGGTAGTCGACCGCCGTCTGATAGGCGCGGTAGGCTGGGCGCACCTCGCCGCCGTTCGAGATCAGGCCGAAGTAGTCCGCCGGCTGCTTCGTCACCGGGTCGATGGTGCTCGCCCCATCGTCATAGAGCTGAAAGATGAAGATCTTCTCGATGCCGGCAGCGAAGCCATAAGCAAAGGCCTGCCAGATAAAGTTGGCCGCCTCCTCCGCCGTCGCCCGCCCGGGACCGTTCTGGCCGGTGCCGACATTCCAAATCGGGACGCCGACTTCGTTCGCCCAGATCGGCTTGGCAAATCCGCGCTGCGCCATCAGCCCATGGAAGCCGACAAAGCTCGGCTTGCCGACGTAGCCGATCGGGAGATCGAATAAGGTCGATGGGCGGCCGTATTGATGGAGCGCCAGTGCATCGAAGTAGTAGTTGTTCTCCTTCGCCGTCGGGTCCTTCGCCAGCGCCTCGAGAAAGCGCGGAAACCAGTCTTGGTTGTTCCAAGTGAAGGACAGCCCGCCCAGCAGGACGGTGATCGTCGGGTCGACGCGCTTGAGCGTTCGGTAGGAAACCTTCAGCAGCTCGTAATAGTCGGCCGGGCTGCCCTTCCAGAAGACGCCTTCGCCGTTGTCCGCCTTCAGGTCCGGTTCGTTCCAGACTTCCCAGACCGTGATTTTGCCCCTATAGCGCGTTGCCGCCTCGCGGACAAACACCTCCCAGTCTTTCAGCCAATCGCCGGTCGCCCCCCATTTCGGGTAGCCGAGAAGAATGCCTTGGCTCTTGATGCCGGCGGCATGGTTCGCGTTCACGACAGCGTCGTAGCGCTCCCACCTGAAGGGACCGCCCCGCGTCTCCTGCACCTCAGAGAAGTAGACCGGAAAGCGGTCCCACGCCGCGCCCATCTCCACCGCCTGACGGATCCGCCGGGGGTCGGGCAGGTGGCCGGGAATGGTGATATGCGCGACGCCGAACGAATCCTCACGGACGCCCATCCGCAGCGCCGGCGGCGGCGCGGCGCTTCCCGCCGGCGGGATGGCAGCCAGCGCAAGGGCGACCAGCACCGCTCCGGCAACGAGGCGCATCATCGCGGACCCTCCTTCAGCTTGCCTGCTCACCTTAACCAACCGAGCAGACGGTTTCAAGAGCTCCCCGGTCGGCATCGCGATGCCGAACGCCAGCCCTCATGGCAGCGCGGCAGAGCCGGCGAGCAAAACGGGCTATCATGCTCTCGGCATGATGCGCTCCGCGTGGCCTCCGCAGCGGATCCCGGCGGCGATCGCCTCGGCCGACACGTCCGCGACCGAGCTGATTGTCCGCCCCCTCCCGCGCTGCTCCGAGAGCGCCGTCAGCGGCGTCTACGCCGACGCCCGGCACGCGGCGCGCGGCAGCATCGCGCCTCCGCGGGTCGAGATCGTTGCCCTCGAGCAGGGCACAGACCACGAGGGCATTGCGATTGGACTTCAGCTTCGCCGCCGCGCGCCGGACGCCAGGATTGTGCTCCGCACCGAGCGGGGCGCCCCGCGCTTCCTCGCCGCGCTGCCGCCCGAGGCAACCGCAGGATGGGCGTCCCTACCCAAGCGGCTCGCCGGCGACGGCGTGACGATGGAGCGCGCCGTTCAGAGCGTCGCCTCGGGGCTGGTCGTCATCGACCCCGCGATCGTTGCCCGCCCGCAGCCGAAGCGCGAGGGGCTGCTCGCCGCGCTCACCGAGCACGAGCGGAAGCCCCCCTCGCTCGCCGCCCAGGGACTGAGCAACGCCGGGATTGCGCAGGACCTTCTCCTCGCCGAGAAGTCGGTTGAAAACCGGCTCGTCGCGATCGACCGCAAGCTCGAACTCGAAAGCAGCCCCGCCGACCACAATCCGCGGGTGCGGACGGTCTCGCCCGCTCTCCAGTACAGCGCCTTCCCCCACAACCCGTCCGCCAAGAAGGACCTATGACGCTCACGAGCGACGCCGCGAAGCTCGCCGCCATCCGCGAGGAACTGCCCGCGACCACCGCGACGGTCTATTTGAACGCCGGCACGAACGGCCCCCTCCCTCGCCGCGCTGTCCAAGCGATGGCCGACTGGAGCGAGTGGGAGCTGCGCGAAGGGCGCGTCGGCCCGGAGAACCTGACGCGCAACCTGACGATCAAGCAGCAGCTGAAAGAAGCGCTCGCCGCTTTCACCAACTGCGCGCCGGAGCACCTCGCCATCACCGAGAGCACAACGAGCGGCGTCGCGGCAGCGCTCGGCGATTTCCGCTTCGCGCCGGGCGACGAGATCGTCACGACCGACGGCGAGCACGGGGGCGTGCTCATCCCGCTCTATTTCCTCGAGCGGCGGAGCGGCGTCCGCGTCCGGCTTGCGCCGGTCGGCCAGCGGGGCGGCGATATCACCGACGCCATCGCGAGCGCGGCGACACCGCGAACGCGGCTGGTTGTCGTCTCCCACGTCTCGTGGTCGACGGGTGCCTGCTACGACATCGCCGCGCTGGCCGCATGGTGCCGGGAGCGCGACCTGCCGCTGCTGGTCGACGGCGCTCAGTCGGTCGGCGCCATCCCCGTCGACTTTGCCGCTCTGGACGCCGATTACTACGCCTTCTCGGGCCAGAAATGGCTGCTCGGGCCGAACGGCGTCGGCGGGCTGTTCGTCCATCCGCGCCGGCTCGCGCCGCGTCATCCTGCCGGCGACCGAACGCTCGCCCGCTACGACGACTCGGTCATCATGGCAGGAACGCGCCGCTTCGAAATCGGGGGCAAGGTGAGCGCGATGGCGATGGCGGGGTCGCTCGCGGCCGTGCGCTGGCTGCTTGACGACGTGGGGAAGGAGTGGCTGTTCGAGCGCGCTGGCCGGCTGGCACGCCGCACGGCCGAGCGCCTGCGCGCCATTCCCGGCGTTGAGGTGATCACGCCGCCCGAGATGGGCACGATGGTCTGCTTTCGCATCGGCGACGGCGCTCAGCAGGACTATCTCGAGCGCTGCTTTGCCGCCGGCGTCCGCGTCCGCATCGTTCCTGAGGGCGGCTCCCCCCTCGACCCGCAGTATCTCCGCCTCTCGGTCGGCTTCTGGAACAGCGACGACGACCTCGACGCTGCCGTCTCCCTCGTTCAGCAGTTCGCCGCTGCCTAGCGCTCGCGCAGGCCACGCAGCGCCTCGGGAACGCCGCCGAGCAGCGCGAAGACGCCGAGATAGATCAGACCGGCGGCAGCAGCCGCCGCCGGCCACGGCACCGCGGCGAGGAGCGCGGCGAGCGCCAGCGCCATCACCGCCGTCGCCACAACCGCCGGCGCAAGGGCGCGCGCGACCGGCGGCGGACCAACAAGCCGTCGGACACGCAGCCAGCCGCCGACAAGCACCACGAGCTCGGAGCAGACGGTGACGACCGCCGCGCCGGCCAGGCCAAAGCGCGGAATGGCGACGAGGTTCAGTCCCACGTTCAGGAGCGCCGCCGCCGTCACGAGCGCAAGGTCGTCGCGCTGGCGGTTGCAGCCGATCAGCACATTGCGGAAGGCGCCGCCCAGCACCGTAATCGCAACCGTCGCCATCAAGATGCGGAGCGGCAGCACCCCCGCCTCATAGCCTGGCCCTGCCGTCAGGAGGAGCGCGGGCTCAGCGAGAAAGGCGACCCCCACCGCCACAGGGAGAACGACCCCGCCAGTCAGCGCCAGCGAAGTAGCGACGAAGCGCGGCAGCGCCGCCACGTCGTTCGGGTAATGGCGCGCAATCGCCGGCAGCAGCGTCATGCTGTAGAGCGCGCCGAACCCGAGGAAGAGCAGGACGATCTTGTAGGCCGCCAGATAGGCCCCGTTGGCCGCATCGCCGAGCACGAAGTAGATCAACAGCACGTCGAAGTTGTAGCTGAGAATGCGCATGCCCTGCGCCCAGGCGAACGGCAGCGCTTGGCGCACCGTGGCGATCATCGCTTGGCCGATCTCGCCGCCGGCGCGCACAACCGGCAGCAGAACGAGGAGAACAACCGCCGCCTGCGCCATGTCGGCGACCGCCTGCGCTGCCGGAACGCGCCAGGCATCAGTCGGACCGCGCACGAACGCAAGGCAGCCGAGACCGAAGAGAATCTGCCCGGCCACTTGGGCTGCTGCCCACGGTCGCCGCCGCTCGAGACCGAGCAGGACGCCCTTCGGCGTCAGCGCATAGGGGAGGAACAGCAGGCCATAGAGCGCGACCGTCAACGTTGCGTCCCCCTCGGCAGGCAGGGTGAGCGCAAGAGCGAGGTAGGCCAGCGTCGCAAGAACCGCCGCTGCCAGCCGAAGCGCGATCAGCCGGCGGGCATAGGCTCCCGCAAGCGCCGGCTGGCGCGCGATCTCCCGCGTCGCGAGGAAGTCCAGCCCGAGATCGACCGCAAGAACGAAGTAGGTGGCAAGCGCAGTGGCAAAGCCGATCAAGCCGAAACCGGCCGCCTCGAGCGTCCGCGCAAGGTAGACCGCAACAAGCGCCGCGATCAGCTTGGTGATCAGCTCGCCGGTCGCCAGCGCGGCAAAGCCGCCCAGCACCCGCGCGAACGGATTAGCGGCCTGCGAGGAGGAGCCGACCATGTTCACCGGCGCAGAGGACGCGCGCTCCGGCTCCACCGCTCGCGCTCACCGCCGAGGCCGGCAGAGCGCAGCGCCCGGGAGAACGCCGACCGGAGGAAACAGCATTACGGCTGGCGACCCGCGCCGCGCCCCTCTCACCCCGCTCTCCCTGCGCTTCCTCGTCCGTGGCGCCAGCCGGAGCGAGCGCAGCGCGTTTCTTTCCGACGCCGCGCGAGCAGTGTGGACGCACCGGCTAGCCGCGGCGTGCGGCGCAGCATCGTCCGAGGAAACACCGGGGCGCGGCACGGCCGACGCGGAGCAGGTGTCCGTCCCCGGCAGCCAGACCTCGCGGCCGGCAGAGCGGTGCGCCACCGAAGCGCTGCTTCTCGCCGAGATGCCGGCCTCCGCGAGCAGCGGGGAACTGCGGGTCGGCGCGCCGCGCCTGGCGAGTGGGCGGCGGTCATCGGGAGAAGCGGGGAGGAGAAGCGCCGGCAGCGCAGCGCGCGAGAGCAGGTCGCGGCATTCCGCACCCCGGCAGGGCGGAGGAGAAGCGGATGCGCTCTCGCGCTCGTCCGGCCAGCCGCCTGCCGGAAGCGCGTCACACTACCGCGCGCAGGCAGCGGGAATGGCGGGGGCAGCAGCGAGAACGACGCGCGGCCCTCCTTGCCGTCCGCGCGCGCCAGCTGCCCTCCTGTGCCGTCGGAGGCTGCCGACTGCCGCACGGACCCTGCCTGCCAGTCGCGCGGTCTTCTGGCGAGGAGGATGGCGGTCGGCGGTCCTAGCTCGCCTCGTCCGCGCCGGGCCCCAGCCGCACGTTCGGCGACGCCCAGTTCCTCTCTTGGGGCCCCGCTTCGCCTTCTTTCGCCCCGGCATCGGCTGGCGCGGCTGCTGCCTTGGGCGACACGCCGTTCCCTCGCTGGCTGACGCATCAGCGATGGGCCCAGCGGCGAGCGCGGGGCGCAGCGGGGCAGCACGGGGGAAGCAGCAGAAGACACGCGATGTCCTCTCTCGGCGTCAGCGCTCAGCGAGGAGCTCGGCAACAATGGCGTAATACTGCGCGAGATGAGGCCGGGTCGTCCAGCGCTTCATGAGCGCCGCGCGGCCATTCTCGCCCAGCTGATCGCGGAGCGACCGGTCATCCAGCAGCCGCTCGAGGAGATCCTGCAGTTCCGCCTCGGTTCGGTAGGTGAAGCCGCCTCCGCTCTCGGCGATCACCTCCGGCAGAGCCCCAAGATCGCGGACGACTGCCGGCGTGCCCATCGCGAAAGCTTCGAGGATGACGATGCCGAACACCTCGTAGCAGATCGAGGGGACAATGAGAGCGGTCGCTCCCCGATACAACCGGGCAAGCGTTTCCTGATCCAGCCGCCCCAGAAAGCGGATGCGGTCGCTTCCCGCCGCTTGGCGGCGCAGCGCCTCGCCGTAGTCGCCCTCGCCAGCGACCAGCAAGTCAGCGCGGCCCCAGCGGCGAAAGAGCGGAATGAGCGTCTGGAGCCCTTTGATCCGTTCCAACCGGCCGACGAACAGAAAATACGGCCGCTCATGGCGAAGTGGCGGAGGAAGCGTCGCAGGCGCGGGCACAAAGTAGGGGAGATGAATGAACGGCCGGCCGGCAAGCCCCCGCTCGAGGTGCATCCGCATCGTGAACCGGCTCGGCGCAAGGAAGCGGTCGACGCGATCCAGCGCCCGCTCGCGCAACGTGCCGTAGCGCCACCACTGAGGAGGACGCTTGCCGCGGAGTTGACAGAGGAAGCAGCGCGGCCGTTCGCACAGCTCACGGCCATCTTTCCAAAGCACATGCATCGGGCAGATCAGCCAATGCTCGTGTGTGGTGTAGAGCGTCGGCGCGCTGCCGATGAAGAGCGCCCCCAAGCCGATCAGGGAGGCGTTATGGAAGTGGATAACGTCCGGTCGCGCGTCGACGAGCGCTTCGCGCAGGGGACCGCGTTTCAGCCAAGGATGGCCCGTTTGCTGAGTAAGCAAGGGAGAGAGCGGGCCGAACGGACTGCGGAGCGTCCGCACCCGGACGTTCGGCGGCGGCGGCGGTCCGGGAGGAGGGGTGCGCCGCGCGAGCAACTGATATGAGTCGGCACAATGGATCACCTCGACCATATGCCCATCCGCCGCGAGCGCGTTGACAAGCCGGGAGAGATAGATTGCGTCGCCCCCGAAGGAATACGGCGGGTAGAAGGTCGTCACCATCGCGAAGCGGCGGGGCGCCGCTGCCCAACGGTCGCCGTTCACTGCGCCGCCTCGCGAAAGACGGCGGCCGCGCGGGCCGCGGTCTCCTCCCAGCGGTAGGCAGCGGCCTGCCGGCGGAGCTGGTCGCCAAGGTCGCGGCGCCGCTCAGGATCAAAAAGGGGGCGCAGCGCGGCGGCGAGCGCCTCGTCATTGCCGGCAGGAACAACACGCGCCCCAGCGATCAGGTCGGCCGCGTGGCACTGGTCGCTTGCGACAATCGGCACCCCACATGCCGCCGCTTCCACGACCGACAGCTCTTCCCCATCCGGAAGGGAGGAGAAGACCGCTGCCACTGCGCCCCCATACAGCGCCGCCATGTCGGGTTCTGAAACGTGGCCGAGCCAGCGCAGCCGTTCCGCAAGGCCGAGCGCGGTGGCGAGAACGCGCAGCTTCAGCGGCTCAGCGTAGAAGCGGTCGCCTGCCGGCGCCCCCACGAGGGCAAGCTGCAGCGCAGGCACATCGTGGAGCAAGCGGAAGGTCGCCCGCAGCAGGGTCAGCCGATCTGCCTGAGGCGCGAATCCGCCGACAACGAGCAGATACGGCTGCGGAAGATGGTAGTCGCGCAGAACAGCGGCTATCCGCTCCGCCGGGAGCGGCGCAAAACAGGAGTCCGGCGCTTCGCCGACCACCCGCACTTTCCGCCGCGGCAGCCGGAACTGTGCGCCGAGACGACGCAGCGCGACTGCCGACGGCACGAGGATGCGGCGGGCAGCCCACAGCGCCCAGCGGACCGTCAGGCTCCAGCGCAGGGGAGCGTGACGAGACGCGGCAGGAGGGGACAGCAGACGCTCAGGAACGGCGTTGTGCACCGCAACCACGTGCGGCGTTCGCAAGAGCACGGGAGCATATGTCGAGACCGAAGGATAGAAGAACAGATCGAAGCGAGCACGAGATGCGACCAGTCCGCGGCGCAGCGCCTCGATCAGCACCCGCACTCCCCGTGCCGGCATCGGAGCGCGAACGCCCGACAACGCCTCGAGGAGCAGCAAGCGCGCCCCGGGCGGCAGCGTGATCTGCCCGGCAGCCGCCCGGTCAGCGACAAGCGTCAGCCGGAGGTCATCGCGCGCGGCGAGCGCCGCCACGATCCCGCGGGCAAAGCGCCCGGGCCGCTGTCGATCCTGCCAACCGGCAGCATCTACGCCGACATGCAGCAGCGGCATCTCCTCCTCAGCAACCGTGATTCCTCGGCGGAGGTTCGACGTTGCGGCGCCACCGCGTCTCACCGACCGTCTAAGCGGGGGGACGCCGACACGCCTGCTAGCACGCGACGCGCCGGTCCCGTCCGGCACCCCGCACGCGGCGGCGCTCGCCGCCGCCGCGCTTCAGCGGCGGCGCTTTCGGACGAGCGAAGCCTCAGGAACTGTTGCCTCCTGCCAGCCTCTGCCGACGCAATCATGCCGACTTCTCTCCTTCGCGCGGCCAGCACGCCCCAAATACCGCTAGAGGGGAGCGGCCGCCCGCTCCTCGGACGGCGGCAGCCTTGCGCTCTTCCCCTTCCCGACATCGCTGACCGCGCGCAATCGCGCGCGGAGCTCTCTGCTCTCGCTGCGCGGATGCGGCCTCGCGCCTGCGCCTTGCCCGGCGTCGGCAGCAGAGGGCTCGGTCCCTGCAGCGGTCGCCTTCCCGCCGAGCAGCGCCGGCGATCATGCCAGCAGCGCCCTCACCGGAACTTGGGGATAACCCGCTCGGCGAGAACGCGCAGTCCATCGAGGTCATACGGCGCGAAGACCGAGAACATAAAGTGGGTGATGCCGGCCGCAATGTACTGCTGGAGCCGTTCGACTGCCGCCTCCGGCGGGCCGGTCAGGACGCGCGGGGCAAGCGCCTCAAACGGCTGGTGGAAAACCCGCGTCAGCTTCTCCTTGGCCGCCTGCTCGCCAGCCGAGTCGGCCGCGATCGTCTGGAGGACGATCGCGGTGCGCTCTAATGTCGCCGGATCGCGGCCGATCTCGCGGCAGCGCTCGTCGAGCACCGCGTTCAGGCGGCGGATCTCTTCGACGCTCCCAGCAGTGTTCCACTGGTCAGCATGTTTCGCGACGACGCGGAAGGCCAGCTGTTCGCCGCGCGCGCCAACGAGGATCGGGGGGTAGGGCTTCTGGAGCGGCGGCGGGTCAGTTAGAGCATCCTTCAGCGCGTAGAACCGTCCTTGGAAGTTCGCTGGCTGCGTCGTCCACATCGTCCGGATGACAGTGAGCGCTTCGTCCTCCATCCGAACGCGGTCGGCTTTGGAGGGCAGCGTGCCGCCGTACATCTCGTGTTCGTACTGGTTGTACCCGGCGCCCATGCCAAGAACGAACCGCCCGCCGGAGATCTGGTCAACCATTGCTCCCATCTTGCCGACAAGCCCGGGATTGCGGTAGGCGACAGCCAGCACGAGGGTGCCGAGCGTGATGCGCGTCGTGATGCTGGCGAGCGCCGAGATGGTGGTGAAGCATTCGAGACAGGGGCCTTCCCGGTCGATCGGGCCGGGAACGAAGTGATCGAACACCCAGAACGAGTCGAAGCCCATCGCTTCGGCCTCAACGCAGAGGGTCCGATACTCCTGCCATGTGGTGTGCATCGGCGTGGCGTTCAGGCCGAAGCGGATGCGGTCGCCAGTCGTCCGAGCGGGCAGCGGGAGGGAAGTGAGCGACACGACAAGCACCTCCAGCAACAGCGACGCCATCATAGCCTAGCGCGACCGACAGGCGGCGTTTCCACTAAACTAAACATCGGCCGGAGCAATCGAGCGGTGCTATCGGAAGGCGCGATGCGCTCCCAAGACCTTGCTGTCTATCGCTGTCTGTTCGCGGCGCTTCCGCTGGCAACCTTGCTTGTCTCCGAGAACGACCTGCGCATTGTCGACGCAAACGCTGCGGCAGAGCGGTTCATCGGCCTCCCGCTCTCCGCGCTCGTTGGCCAATCTGCGCTTCACTTTGCTCCGCCGGATGACCAGGCGGCATTTGCCTCCCAACTTCGCCTCCCGCGGGAGACCCCGCTTCGCGTCGGGCGTCTGCGCGACCGGAATGGCGAGGAGCGCACGGTGGCGGTCCGAGTCGCTCGTCTCGACAGCGCTGCGGAGCCGCTCCTGCTCGTCGTCTTTGACGATGTGACCGACCAGCTCGCTCGCGCGATCAGCCGTAACCGCGCGGTTGAGCGGCAGCAGCTTATTGCCGCGATCGCCGGGGACACCAGCTGGGACTGGAATATCCTGACCGGCGACCTCTGGTGGGATGACGCGGTGGAACGACTTTTCGGCTATCCGCGGGGAGCGATTGAAGAAACGTTCGCCTGGTGGGCCCAGCGCGTTCATCCCGACGACCGTGCGCGGGTCGAACAGTCTCTTGAAGAGGCGATTGCGGGGAGCAGCGAGCGGTGGGAAGCGGAGTACCGCTTTCGCCACGCCGACGGCCACTACGTTGATGTCCGCGATCGCGGCGCCATTATTCGCAATGCTGCCGGCCAGGCAGTGCGGATGGTCGGCAGCATGATGGACATCAGCGAGCACCGCCGCATCATGCGCGCGCTTGAGGAGAGTGAGACGCGCTATCGAACGATCTTCGAGCAAGCGCCGATCGGTGTCGCAGAGATTGATATCTACGGCAATATTGTCCGAACGAATGCCGCTTTCAAGAAACTATTTGGCATATCCGAGCATAGAAAACGTAATCGCCACCTAATCTCCCTCTTCACTCATGAGGATCAGAAAAGAATTCGATCAGCTGTTATACGAGCGCAGAAAAGGCGTATTCCATATCTCCGAAGAGAAGCAAAGTGCCAACGCAACGATGGATCGACCTTCTGGGCGAGCATAAATGCCGTAGTTATTTTCGAGGATAATGGCACTCCGTTGTTTGGTATTGTCCTCATCGAGGATATCTCTGAGCAGAAGGAAGCAGAACACCGAGCACAGCTCGTCGCCCAGGCCGAGAAGCTGCGCGCGCTTGGCCAGATGGCAAGCGGCGTTGCGCACAATGTCAACCAAACTCTCGGCCTGATTGCCGGCCACAGCCAACTGGCGCTCGCTGCACTCGACCAGCCGGAGCCGAGCCTCGCGCGGGCGCGCGAGTCGGTGATGGTGATCCGCCAAGCGGTCGAGGAGGGCGCGGCGGTGGTCAGGCGACTGCAGTCCTTCGCTCGCCCCGGAGCAGAAGGGCCGCCGCGATTGATCGAGGTCGGCACCCTCCTCGAGGACGTTGCCCGGCTGACCGCGCCTCAGTGGCGCGATCTTCCCCAGCAGGAAGGCCGTCCCATCCGGCTTGCCGTCAACGCCGAGCCCGGCGTGTTCGTCGAGGGCTGGCCGGAGGCCCTCCACGAGGCACTCCTCAATCTCATCTTCAACGCCGTCGACGCGCTGCCCCAGGGCGGCGAAATCGTCCTCACTGCCTACCGCGATGAGAACGAGGCCGTCATCGAAGTCCGCGATACGGGTATCGGCATTCCAGAGTCGGCCCTCGGCCGCATCTTCGAGCCGTTCTTCACGACAAAGGGCGAGCGCGGCACCGGCATCGGCCTGCCCACCGTCTTCCGGATTATTGAGCGTCACCGCGGGACGATCGCCGTGCGCTCAAAAGTCGGCGCCGGAACCGCGTTCACCATCCGTCTTCCAAGCAAGCCCCCCGCGACGACACTCCCTCGCCGGGAGCGCGCCGAGCGGGGTCCGACGAAGCGCATCCTCGTCGTCGACGATGATCTCCGGATCGCGGAGATGGCGCGCCGGATGCTCGAATTGGATGACCACGCTGTGACGATCGCAAGCTCAGGGGAGGAAGCGCTTCGCTGCCTCGAACGGGAAGCATTCGACACCGTCATCGCCGATCTCGGTCTTGGCGCAGGCATGAACGGCTGGGACCTCGCCGCCGCGGTGCGACGGCGGTGGCCGGGCACACGCTTCGTGCTCGCAACCGGCTGGGGCGCAGAGCTCGACCCGGCGAAAGCCCAAGCCCGCGGCGTCGATGCAGTCGTCGCGAAGCCCTATACCGTCGCAGAACTGCGCCGTCACCTCGCTCACTAGCGCCAGAGCACGGCCGGAGCCCCCGGCGCGTTCGGCTACCGCTTGCCGGCAAGAGTAGCAAGAACGTCGCGGTAGTATTCCAGCCGGGCAGCGCCAAGATGAGCGACGAAGAACGGCTCGCGATCGGGCCGAAGAAATTGCGGCACCGCGACCGCATGGCCGGGCGCTTCCGGAGGGGAGATCCCGGCCCCGAGGATCGGCCCAGCATCAGCGGCAGGGAGCGGCAAAACAACGGCGCCAGCAACGCGCGGGATCACGCCCCGGATCGGCTGGGGAATGCGCGCAAGCGAGCGGAATGCCATCACAACTTGGACCCCGCCGTCGCCCGAAACGGAGAGGAGCGCCGACAGCAGCTTGGTAAGCTCGTCATTTGCTGACGCGCCGCCGCGCGCAAAGAGGTCGTCGAGCCCGTCGAAGACGACGACAAGCCGAGGCAGCGGCGTTCCCGAGCGGCGACGGAACGCGGCGAGGGAGCCGAGGTCGCTCGAGCGGCGGAGCGCGGCGCGCCGGTCAAGCGCGGCGCGGACTGGCTGAAACAGCTTCAGAGGAAGCTCCTGAGCCGCGGTCAGCCGCTCCGCGCGCAGGTGAGACGAGGCGCCGCCGAGTGCGGCAAGTTCGCCATTGTCGGCGTCGAACAGCAGGATCTCCAGTTCCCTCGGGCTGTAGCGGAGCGCCAAGCTGAGCGCGAGGGTGCGCAGGAGCGATGTCTTCCCGCTGTCTGGTCCTCCAATAACGGCCAGATGCTGCGCCGCCTCGCCGCCGAAGGAGGCATGCACAACTTCCCCATTTTGACGCGCTCCGATCGGGGCGGCGATCGGGCCCCCGGCGTCACCCGTCCACCATTGATCGTCCGAGGGGGCGATCTGGTCGAAGAGCAGGGTGTAGCGGCTGACCGCGCGGCCGACCCGCTGCACCAGCCGCGTCGCAAGCGCCGGCGCCGGCGGCGCATCCGGGCGAAGCTCGCATTCCGCGATTCCCTCCTCTTCAAGCGCGAACCCCTGCTTGCCGCTGCTGACCACAGTCGCGCAGGCGTCAAGGTCGGTCAGCCGCACGCCGATGGGGCCCGGCCGCGCGAGATCGACCAGCACAATCGGCCAGACCCCCGCCGCCGGTCCCTCCTGCATCAGCCGCCACAACCGCACTGCGGCGGTCTCGCTGAACCCTTCTGGAAAATCGAGCACGACCGCCACGTGGACGTGGTTCCCGCCGTCTCCGCCGCGGCGAGGCGCAACTACGTCGTCCAGCAGAGCCGCTAATTCATCTTCAATCTCGACCGGAGTGACCCGCACTCGGCCGCGAACAAACCGCTCATCGTAGTCTGCCAATTGCAGGAACGGCGCAACCGCCGCGCCGCGTCCGAGGGGGTCGAAAAAGGAAAAGTGAAGCCGGCCGGGCGGGACCCCGCAGAGCAGCCGGAAGAGAAGCGAGACGACGAGGCCCAGCGCCTCATTGTGCTGGGCCGGGCTCGCCTTGATGAGGAGCGGTCGGGCGAGCGGCAGAGAGACGAAAGCCGGGGTTTCGAGGCGATACATCGCGACCCCAGCGCGGAGGAGACCGAGGCGAAGCACCGGGGCGAGCTCGTCGGGCGGCGTCCAGCCCGTCCATTCGTCCGCCTCCCAGTCGAGCAGCCACGGCTGCAGCTGGCGCCGCAGCGCTGCCAAGCCCGGCTCGACCTGCGCTCGTGCCTGGTCGAAGACCGGCTTCAAGATCTCTATCGCCTGCTGATAGGCAGCATCGGCCTCGCGCACGGCGCGCCCATAGGCGGCGTCGATCTCTTCGAGCCACCGGCGATAGGCGCGGCGAGCGCCTGCCAAGGAGCGCGACAACTGCTCGAAGGCGCCGGCAGGAGAAGCGATCGCCGGACCGCCCGGCTCAACGAGCAGCGGCAAAGCAAAGACGCCGGCGCCCCCGAGCAAGCTGAGCAGAAGGCCGACCAGCATCGCGGCGGTGGACCCGCCGAGGAGGAGGGAGGTCGCCGCGAGCGAGAGGCCAAGCACAGCAACTACAGCGCCGACGAGCCGAAGCACCGCGCTCGGGCCGGCACTCTCGCCGACGCCGAGCGCGCGTTGAATGTAGCGCAGGGCTCGCTCGGCGCCGTCTGCATAGGAAGCGATCTGCTTCGCTGGGTCGCTGTCGCTTGGCGGCGCGCCCGGGTCGCCGACCCCCGAGAAGCCGCCGAGCAGCAGCTCGAGCCGGGTGGCCCGGTCAGCCCGGCTCAGCCGGCTCGTTTCTGTCAGCAGCGCGCGAGCGCGCTCGTAGATGCCCTCGACGCGGCTGAAAGCGCGGTCGGCACTGGCGCGGCTGGCGCGCCGCGCCGCTTCTGCCTGCTGGATTGCCTGCTTGCGCCGCTCGCGCGCGAAGGCGATTTCCTGTCGGACATTCGCCGATGCATCCCGAAAGAGATGCAGGAGCGCACGCAGCTCATCGTCGGCACGAGCCGGCGGGTTGTCGAGCGCCTGGACCATCGTACGCACAGCGCGGCCTCTCGCCGCGCTCTCCACTGAACTTTTCGGCTCGCCAGACGCTCGATGCAGCTACCGGATGGATGGCTCTTTGGTCCTAGCGGCCGCCCCGCTTCGTCAGCACGACATTAGCGCGCGGCGGCTGGCTTCAGGCGGTTGTTGCGCGCCATGCCCGGCACGTGCTCAACCTCGGTGATGTAGAGGCTGGTCTCGGCAGGCGCCTCATACCAGCTTGGGTCGCCCGGCGGAACGAGCCGGTCCTGCGCCCCGCGCGCCGCGTCGACGCTCGGAAAATAGGTGACGACCGCGAGCTCGTTCTTGCCGATCACGCGGCGGAGGTCCCACCAGATCCATCCCTCGATGCCCGGCCCCCCTTGGGCAGCATAGGCGCTGATGACGTCGTCCATGCGTTCCGCCTTCGGCGTCAGCTTCTGGAAGACGTAGCCGCGCCCCGCACCGAGCTCGCGTCGCGGCTGCGGCTGGCCGACTACCGGGGCTCGCCCTGGCTCCGCATTCATCACCACTTCAGAGGCGATGAAAATCGGATGGCGGGCGAAGACATCCCCGCGCCGCAGGTCCTGCAGCGCCGCCCGATGGCTCGCCTCGAAATCGGCGCTCGCCCGCCAAGCATCGAAGGCCGCCTGGTTGGGCCACTGGGAAGTGCTGTGGAAGGTGTTGCCTTCGAGCGGCCGCGCAATTTCGAAGAGGAGCGCGTTCCACCGTTCCGTGATTGGACGCGCGTCATCATCTTCGGCAAAGGCTAGGACCATCGCGTCGAAATGCTGCTCGGTGGGAAAGAGATGGTTTGTGCCGACGAAGAACATACTCCCCTCCACGCTGATGGTGACGCGAGCAATCGTGCCACAGCGCGCCAAAAATGTCAATACTGACATTTTTCTGGGGTTAGGACGGCGACGCCTGCCCTGCCTCTTCGAGCCGCCGCATCGCTGCCTCGTCGAGCGAAACGGTGAGCGCGCCGAGCAGTTCGGCAAGCTGCGCCGTCGAGGTCGCCGAGACGATGGGGGCGGTGATGGCAGGCCGGTGGAGAAGCCAGGCGATCGCCACCTGGGCCGGCGTCGCGCCGGTCATCGCCGCGACCGCATCGACCGCCTCCAGCACCGCGAAGCCCCGGTCGTTGAGATAGCGGCGCTGGATGCCGGCCGCGCGCGGGGTGGGAGGGAGCTCCTGCCCGGGGCGGTACTTGCCTGAGAGAAAGCCGCTCGCCAGCGACGAGTAGGGGATGACGCCGATCCCTTGGTCGAGGCAGAGCGGAAGCAGTTCGCGCTCGAACCCCTCGCGGTCGACGAGGTTGTAGAGCGGCTGGAGCGACTCGAAGCGTGCGTAGCCGTATTTGTCGCTCACCCACAGCGCCTTTGTCAGCCGCCACGCGACGTAGTTCGATGCCCCGATATAGCGCACCTTGCCTTGCGTGACGAGGTCGTCGAGGGCGCGAAGCGTCTCTTCGAGCGGCGTCTCCGGGGAGTCGAAATGGATCTGGTACAGGTCGATGTAGTCGGTTTGGAGGCGGCGCAGGCTCGCCTCGACTGCCGCCATCAGGTGCGCGCGCGAGGTGCCGCCCTCGTTCGGCCCCGGCCCCATCTGGCCGCCCGCTTTGGTCGCGATGATCACCTGATGGCGATTGCCACGCGCCTGCATCCACCGTCCGAGGATGGTTTCGGACTCGCCGCCCTTATTGCCCGGCGCCCAGCGCGAGTACGTGTCCGCCGTATCGATAAAATTGCCGCCCGCTTCAACGTAGGCGTCCAAGATCTGGAACGACGTCGGCTCATCAGCGGTCCACCCAAAGACATTGCCGCCAAGACAGATCGGGGCAACTTTCAAGCCGGTTCGGCCGAGCTTGCGGTACTGCACGAGCATCCTCCATGGTCTTCGCTGCCGGCAAGGGTAGCAAACTCTTCTTCTCTTCCGGCAGCGCAGAATTGCTGGGAGCAGAGCGGCCCGTGGTCTATCCTCGTCTCACCGTCGACCAGCGTTCGGAATTCGGAAAGTGAAAGAGAGGGAGCTCTCCGCGCAATGCCGAGCCCGCGCCTGCTTGTCGGCTCGCCCGCCGCGCTCGAAGCCGCGTTCGTCGCAGAAGCGCGCCGCGGACAAGCGGCCGTCCTGATCGGCCACCGCCTGCTGCGGCCCTATCTCCGCCGGCTTCTCGGCCGCTGCGGCGGCTTTTTCGGCGGCGTCTTCGCCACGCCGGAAGAACTAGCGTGGCGGCTGCATCCCCCCGATGACCGCGAACCGCTCCCCCGCCTTGCATGGCGCGCCATCATCGAGGATGCCGCACTCGCCGGCCCGCTGCACGACCCCGCGCGCACCGGCTACTTCGCTCCCGTCGCCGGCACTCCCGGCTTTATCGAGGCGCTGGACCGCCTCGCGACCGAACTCCGCCGCGCGGGCGTCACCCCCGAGGCGCTTGCCCGTCCTGTGGCCGGCATCGACCCAGAGAAGCTCGCTCATCTTGCCGGCATGCTCGCTGCCGTCCGGGACAAAGCGACCGGGTGGCGCTTGCCTGACGAGCCGTTCTTCCGCGCCGATCCGACCCTCCTCGGCGCGGACCGGCTGCTCGTTTATGGCGTGTGGACATTTGATGCCGCCGAGCGCGCGCTTCTCGACCGGCTCGCCGAGGGCGGCGTCGAGATTGTCATCTTCCTTCCCGACGCCGACGAGGCTGCTTTCGGGGAGGTCGTCCGCTGGGTTAGGGAGCGTGCTCCTGCCGGCAGCGTTCCCGAGGCAGTCCGCGACCCGGCAGCTGAGCCGGCGCGAGAGGCCGCGCAGAGCGCTCTCGACCACCTCAAGGCGCACCTCTTCGCCCTCCCGGCCGAAGCGGCGCGCGATGACGGGACAGTGCAGATCGTCTCCGCGCCGGACGCCGTTCGGGAAGTGCGCGAGGCGGCGCGGGCGTGTCTTCGCTGGGCCGAGGAGGGCATCCCCTTCCATCACATGGCGGTGGTGTACCGCTCAGCGCAGCCGTACCGCGCTCTCGTCGAAGAGGTGTTCGGCGACGCCGGCATCCCGGTCTATCTCCACGACGGCCGGCCGCTGGCGCAGCACCCGACCGGCCGGCGCGTGCTCGCCCTCCTCGACTTACTGGGCGGCAGCCTCGAGCGGGCAGCAGTGATGGCCTTTCTCGCCGAGGCGGCGCTGCCCGAGGACGCTGCAGCCGGCGTCGAGCCCGCCGCCTGGGACTCGCTCTCGAAGCGGGCTGGAATTGTCAGCGGCCGCGCCGAATGGCGAGCGCGGCTGGCGCGGCTGCGGGGCGAGATCGCCGCGGTTGCGCCGGACCACCCCGACCTCCTCCGGATCGACGCCCTGCGCGCCTGGATTGACGACCTCGGCGAGCGGCTGGAGCGCCTCCCGGCGCGGGCAAGTTGGGCCGAGTATCTCGACCACCTCGCTGACCTGCTGGCGCGCTCCGTCGCCGGGAGCGAGCCGGTGGCACGGCAGCTCGAGGCGCTTCGCGACCTCGACGCGATCACGGGCGACGTTCCCCTCGCGCGCTTTCAAGCGACCGTGCGCGGGGTGATCGCGACGCTCGATGCCGACGAGACGCTCTTCGGCCGCCGGCGCGACGGCTTCGGCCGCGAGGGTGTCGCGGTGCTGGACCTCTTCTCGACGCGCGGCCTCCGCTTCGAGGCGGTCGCGATCGTCGGACTGGCGGAGCGGCAGTTTCCCGGCGCGCCGGCGCACGACCCGCTCCTGCTTGACCACGAGCGGGCCGCCCTCAATGCCGCCCATGGCTGGGCGATCCCGCTCCGGGCAGCCAGCGCCAGCCGCGAGCCGGCACAGTTTGCCGCCCTCATCCGTGGCGCCGACCGCCGTCTCCAGCTGTCGTTCCCGCGCACGGAAACAGGCACGGCGCGGCCGGCGCTCCCGTCGGTCTTCATCCGCGCCGCGGCCGAGGCGCTCCTCGCGCGGCCGGTCGCGGCCGCCACGATCGACCGGCTGCCGGCGTTCTTCCGGCGCGTCCCGGCCAGCCGCTTCGGCGTCGTCCCGCTGGAGCTCGCGCTCGACGAACAGGAGTATGACCGCTCGCTGCTCGAGCGCGACCCGCGGCTCGCGGCAGCGCTCGACTGGCCGACATTCGAGCGCGTCTGCGCGGCGTGGCGGGCGCGCACGAGCGAGCAGGCGCTCACGCCCTACGACGGCATCATCTCGGCTGTGCCGCCGCTCGCCCTCTCGCCGACCAAGCTCGAGACCTACGCCACCTGCCCCTATCAATTCTTCGTCCGCTCTGTCCTCCGCGCCTCGCGCGAGGAGGAGCCCGAGCTGATCGACCGGATCACCGCCCGCGACCGCGGCGCGCTGATCCACGCAGTGCTCGAACAGTTCTACCGCCAAGGCGACCTCTCGCTCGACGCCTTGCTCGAGACAGTCGAGCAGGTGTGTGCCGAGTTCGAGGCGACGGGCCGCGCCGGCCGCCGCCTGCTCTGGGAACTGGAGCGCCGCCAGATCCGCGAAGACCTGCAGGACTGGTGGCAGACATTCGGTGAGGCGCAGGACGGGTTTCAGCCCGTGAAGGTTGAAGCGCGCTTCGACGGCCAGCCGTTCATCCGCGTGGTCAGCGGCGTCGAGGTCGCGTTCAGCGGCGTCATCGACCGGGTCGACCGAGCGCCGGACGGCCGCTTCCGGGTGGTCGACTACAAGACCGGAAAGCTGACGGGGAAGGACAACGATCTGCGGGGCGGCCGGGCGCTTCAGCTCCCCTTCTACCTCGATGCAGCAGCAGCCCTGCTCGGGGCGCCGCCGACGCGCGGCGAGGCGGTGTACGAATCGGTGACACGGGTCGGCGGCTTCAAGCGCGTCCGCGTGGACAGCCAGTTCGACTGGGCGGAGTTCGATACGCTGCTTGCGGCCCTCGTCGCCGCCATCCGCGAGGGGGACTTCCATCCGGTGCCCGGTGACCCCTGCCGCCAGTGCGCGGCGCGCCCGATCTGCGGACCGGAGATCGAGGAGCGGATGGAGCGCAAAGCGGGCGACCCGCGCGTTCAGCGTCTCCTCTCCTGGCGAACGTCATGAACGAGCTGGTTGACGCCTCGGTCCGCGAGGAGATCCGCTCGCGCCTCGACCTGACGCTCTGCGTTGAGGCGGGCGCGGGCACCGGAAAGACGACCGCGCTCGTCAGCCGGATCGTGGAGCTGATCCGGCGCGGCCGCGCGACGGTCGACAACCTTGCCGTCATCACCTTCACCGAGAAAGCGGCCGCCGAGCTCGCCAGCCGCGTGCGGGAAGGGCTGGAAGCGGCAGCACGGAACGCCTCCCCCGAGGAGGCAACCCGCTTGACCGCCGCCATCGCGGGGCTCGCCCGGGCACGCATCGAGACCATCCATGCCTTCTGCCGCCACCTGCTCGCTGAGCGTCCGGTGGAGGCACGGCTTGACCCGAACTTCCGGACCTTGAATGACTTGGAGCAGCGTCTCTCCTTCGACACTGCCTATGCAGCGTGGGCGCGCGAGCGGTTCGACGCCGGCGACCCGGTCCTCCGGCGCGCCTTTAACCGGGGCTTGGACAGCAGCCACCTGCGCACAGTCGTCGAGGAAGTGCACCGCTTCCGCGCCCTCCTCCCCTTCGAACAGCCGACGATCGACGTGCCAGTCGCACCGTTCCTCAAAGAACTTGCTGACGCCGTAATGCAGCTGGAGACGCTCGCCCCGGCGTGCCGCTCGCCCGATGACCGGGGACTGGCGCAGATCGCAGCGGCGCGCCGTCTCCTCGAGGATTGCCGACGCGCCGCTGAAGATGAGGAGCGGGTCGAGCGCATCCTGCTGCGGACGCCGACGATCAAAGCGGCGGGCAGCCAAAGGAACTGGCAGCCAGCTGATGCCTGCCGCCAGCAGAAGGAGATCTGCGAGCGCCTCGGCAAGCGGCTGGACGAGGTCCGCGAGGCACTGCGCAGCGCGGCGCTCGCCTCGCTCATCCCGCTCGCTGAAACGTTCGTCCGGCAGTATGCCGAGGAGCGGCGAGCGCGGGGTGTCGCCGAGTTCGATGACCTCCTCGTCTGGGCGCGCGACCTGCTGCGGGATCATCCCGAAGTGCGGCGCTACTTTCAGGAGCGGTTCGCAGCAGTGCTCGTCGACGAGTTTCAGGACACCGACGCGCTCCAAGTGGAGATCCTGCTCCTGCTGACGAGCCGCGACGACCTGCCGACCGGCGAGCGCCGTCCCGCGCCCGGCGCCCTTTTCGTCGTCGGCGACCCGAAGCAGTCGATCTACCGCTTCCGGCGCGCCGACGTCGCGACCTACCTGCGCGTCCGCGATGAGGTGCTGGCGGAGGGACGGCGTTGGATCGTCCACAACTTCCGCTCCGTCTCCGGCGTGATCGCATGGGTGAACCGGGTCTTCGCGGTCCCCCTCAGCGGCGACGGCCAAGTCGGCTACACGGCGCTCGCGGCCTCTCGGGCAGGCGGCGCGCTGCCCGCGGTGGCGGTCCTTCCCTTCGAGGGAAGCAGCAGGAGAGACGAGCAGCGGGCTAACGAAGCGGGCGCGGTTGCTGCTGCCATCCGCGCCGTTCTTGCCGACGGCTGGCCCGTCCATGACGCTGAGCTCGGCGCATGGCGGCCGGCGCGCGCAGGCGACATTGTCGTCCTCCTGCCGACGCGGCGGGCCCTGCCGGCGTTCGAGCGGGCACTCGGCGCGGCGGGCATTCCGTTCCGCCACGAGGGCGGGCGCGCCTTCTTCGACCGCCAAGAAGTGCATGACCTCGTGGCAGTCTTGCGGGCAATCGACGACCCGACCGACGGCGTCTGGCTGCTGGCAGCGCTACGCTCGGCCGCCTTCGGCTGCTCCGACGACGCGATCGCGCGCGCCGTCGCCGCCGGCTGGCGGCTGGACTACCGCGCTCCGCTTCCAGCCGACGTGCCCGAGGTGGCGGATGCCTGCCGGGTCCTCCGCTCGCTCCACGATGCCCGCGCCTCGCTCTCGCTCGTCCCGCTGCTCCGTGCCGTCCTCCGCGAGACGCGCCTCGTTGAGTTTGCGCAGACGCTGCCGCGCGGGGAGCAGGCGGCGGCTAATCTCCTGAAGGTGCTCGACCAAGCGCGCGCCTTCGCCGAGAGCGGCAGCGCCAGCTTGCGCCCCTTTCTTCACTGGATCGAGCAGCAGCGCTCGGTCCGCGCCGACGAGGCGGATGCCCCGGTTGCCGACCTCGGCGACGAGGTGGTCCGCTTGCTGACAATCCACGCCGCGAAAGGGCTGGAGTTCCCCATCGTTATCCTCTCCGGCCTGGCTGAGCCGCCCGGCACGACTAAGCCGCCAGCCTTCGCCGAGGTCGACCCCGTCAGCGGAGCGCGCCGTCTCCACCTGCGTGTCGGCAACGACACCGACGGCCACTACCAGACCCCGGGCTACGAGGCCGCCCGCAAGCAGGAGCAGCGGCAGGAAGAGGCGGAGCGGCAGCGCCTGCTCTACGTCGCGGCCACGCGAGCGCGCGACCGGTTGATTGTGCCGGTCCCGCTCCTTGATGGCGCGCCGCTGCCGCTGGCGGGCGGGCTGACGCCGTTCATCTGGCCCGCCGATGGGCAGCGGTTTCCGGACCAAGAGGTGCTGACGGTTTCGCCGATCGGTCCAGCCGCCTCCCCTCCGCCGCCTCCCCTCGATGCCGCTGCGATCGCGGGGGTCCGCGCCGAGCGCGCTGCTTGGCGCGAGCGGCGGGCGATGGTGATCGCGCGCGCCGCCGCATCTCATCCGGTCGTGCGCATCGGCGAGGAGAGCGCGTTCGCCGACGCCTTCCATGCTGCGCTCGTCGCCTCGCTGCGCCAGAAGGAGAGCGACCTGCTGGCGATCGCGGCGCGGGCGGCAGCTGAGGCCAATCTTCAGGAGAGCACCAGTGCGCTGCTAAGCGCGCTTGAAGCGTTCCGCGCCAGCGAGCCGTTCCGACGCGTCCGCGCCGCCGCCGGCGTCCGCTGGAACGAGACAGTTGTGCTGCCGCTTGGCGAGGACGGGCTCGTCGAAGCGCGGCTGACCGCGTGGGACGGCACCACCGCGCTCGTTGCCCTCCTCGCCCCGGTCGCGGCAGCAACGCTCACCCGGTGGCGCGAGGCGCTGCGCGCCGGCTTCGCGGCAGCCGGCCGCCCTGACGCCGCCATCGAGTTCGTCCCCTGCTGGCCGCCCGACCGACCGAGCGCGGAGACGGAAGCACGCCCTTAACTGGTGCAGAGAGCGGCGCAGACGGCCGGATGCCGCCTGCAGCCGAGCGGGGGCGAGTACACTTTCTCCCCGCGAGAGCGCGGAAACGGCGCTGCAGAGGAGGAGAGCGTGAGCAGCAACGCGGCCAGCCTCGGACTTATCGTCGGCGCCCTCCTCTGGATGATCTGGCCGTTCCTCGGCATGCTCGGCCTGCCGGCCCCAGCCAGCCGCATCGCGCTCGCGATGATCGTTCTCCTGCTGCTCGCCGCGCTCGTTCTCTACGCCCGCCGTGAGCAGCGCCTGCTCGCGGTCGGCGGGGCACTGATTGCAGTGGCGGGGCTGACGATCGTGCTGGCAGCGGCGACGGTTCCGTTCTGGATGCTGCCGACCGAAGCTGCCAGCCCCGGGCTGCAAACCGTTGTCGGAACCGCCGACGCTGCTGGCATGCTCGCCCTCTACTTGGGCGGCCTGTTGGTCGGGCTCGCTCGCCGGAGCGGGAGCGGCGCGGAAAGGCGCGCGGCGACGCTGCTGATCGCTGCGGCGCCGGCCGCGGGGCTGCTTGCGGCGATCGCCGCCCTCGCCGGACTGCCCTTCGGCGCTGCCGTCGCCGGCCATTGGCCGATCGGCGCGGCGCTGCTCGCGCTCGGGCTTGCCTCCCGCTCGGCCACAACCGCGTGAGCCGGGTGCAGTTCACTCAGCCGAACGGCGGGGCGCGCTGCGGCGCTCGCGGAGAACGGCGAGCACAGCGTCGGGGGTGAGGCCGCAGGCAGCGAGCAGGACAAGCGTGTGATACCACAAGTCGGCAACTTCACCCGCGAGCGGGCCGGGGTCGCCATTCTTGGCAGCGATGATCACCTCAGAGGCTTCTTCGCCGACTTTTTTGGCGATCGTGTCGATGCCGCGATCGAAGAGCGCGGCGGTGTAACTGCCGGCTGGCCGCTCGCGGCGACGTTCCTCGATCACCGCAAACAGGTCGGCAAAGAGTGCGCCGGGCGCGGCCGGCGGAAGCGTCGTCTCGCTGTCGAGCGCACGATAGAAACAGCTCGGCTCGTTGGTATGGCACGTCGGGCCGGCCGGGTCGGCAAGGACGAGCAGGACGTCATCGTCGCAGTCGCGGCGGATCTCGACAACGCGCAGGACGTTGCCGCTTGTCTCTCCCTTCTGCCAGAGCGCTCCCCGGCTCCGGCTCCAGAACCACACGACGCCGCTCTCCCGAGTACGGCGCAGCGCTTCGGCGTTCATCCAGCCGACCATCAGCACGGCGCCCGTGCCGGCGTGCTGCACCACCGCCGGAATAAGGCCATCACCGTCGAACCGAAGCGCAGTCATTCGTCATCCTCGTCAATCAGGGCAGGGCTGCAGTCGGTCTGGTGGTCGACGGGGAGCGGCGAGAACGCTTGGCGGCCGCCGACCAGCCGCCCGATCTCGGCGCAGCGCGCGAACAGCCGCGCGGCGTCTCCCTCGCTGATCACCGCGAGCCGGCGCAGGAGGGCGACCCGGTTTTCGAGGCCGATCAGCGACTCGCGCGCGCGCCCAACATGCCCGGCGCGCAGCTGGTCAGCGAGGTCGAGCGCGATCTCAACTGTTCTCGCGGCAACCATCGCCACGCCGTCGCGCGCGGGCACCGTGAGGGTCACCGCAAGGTCGGCCGCAAGGTCGAGCGCCAGCTCGAGCGCAATCATGGCAGCCGAACCGGAATGCCATGGGCGGCGAGATACCGCTTCACCTCACCGATCCGCAGCTGGCCGAAGTGGAAGACACTCGCCGCCAGCACCGCATCCGCTTTCCCCTCGACCACCGCTTGCCGGAAGTGCTCGAGGGTCCCGGCGCCGCCGCTCGCCACCACCGGCACGCTGACCACCTCTGAGATCCAGCGGGTGATGCGCAGTTCGTAGCCGTTCTTTGCGCCATCCGCATCGACGCTGTTCAGCACAATCTCGCCGGCGCCAAGCGCAACCCCGCGCCGCGCCCATTCGACCGCATCCATGCCGGTGCGCCGGCGGTTCCCGTGCGTCGTCACCTCGTAGAAGTCGCCGTTCCACCAAGCATCGATCGAGAGGACAATGCATTGTGAGCCGAAGCGATCGGCCCCGCGCGAGAGCAGGGTCGGGTCAGCGACCGCGCTCGAATTGAGCGAGACCTTATCTGCTCCCGCGAGCAGCATCCGGCGCATGTCGTCGGTCGTCCGCAGGCCGCCGCCGACAGTGAGCGGAATAAACACTTGGTCGGCAGTGCGCTCAACGACGCTCACCATGATGCCGCGATCCTCGGCGGAGGCAGTGATATCGTAGAAGACGAGCTCATCCGCCCCCTCGTCGTTGTAGAAGCGCGCCAGTTCCACCGGATCGCCGGCGTCGCGGTTGCCGGCGAACTTGACGCCTTTGGTGACGCGGCCGGCGTCGACATCGAGGCAGGGGATGACGCGGACTGTCAGCATTGGAGCGCCAACGCCGCTCGCAGGTCGAGCGTTCCATCGTAGAGGGCGCGGCCGACAATCGCGCCGGCCGCTCCGGCATCGCGGACCGCCCGCAGGTGCTCGAGGGTGGCGATGCCGCCCGCAGCGATGACCGGAAGGCCGGATGCCCGCGCCGCCGCCGTGAGGGTTGCGAGGTTCGTCCCGCCGCCTGTGCCGTCGTGGACGATATCAGTAACGATCAGCCAGCCGATGCCGGCATCGCGCGCTGCCCGCGCAAGATCCTCGACCGTCCGGCCGCTCGTCTCGCGCCAGCCGCGCACTGCCACCACGCCGTCACGCGCATCGATACTGAGGGCGAGCCGCGGGCCGAAACGCGCTGCAGCCTCCTGCAGAAACGCCGGGTCCTCGATGGCAGCGGTGCCGACGATCGCCCGGTCGATCCCCGCCGCAAAGACCTGATCAAGGAGAGAGAGCGTCCGGAGGCCGCCGCCAAGCTGGAGCGGGATATCGACCGCCTGCCGGATCGCGCGGACCGCCGTCACGTTCGCGGGATACCCGGCAGCAGCGCCGTCGAGGTCGACAAGATGGAGCCGGCGAGCGCCAGCAGCGACCCACTGCTCCGCCACCGCGACAGGGTCGTCAGCGAAGACAAGTTCGCGCGCGTAGTCGCCTTGCACGAGGCGGACAACCCGCCCGCCGCGGAGATCGACTGCCGGGATAACCTCGAACGTCATCGCTGCCCTGCCAGCCGGCAGAAGTTCTCGTAGAGGCGAAGGCCGAGCGGCCCGCTCTTTTCGGGATGGAACTGGGTCGCCACGAGATTTTCCGCTGCGAGAACAGCGGGGAAGCGGATGCCGTACTCGGTCTCGCCGAGAACGACGGCCGGGTCGTCGGGATCGGCATAGTAGCTGTGGACGAAGTAAAAATAGCTGCCGTTCGGGATGCCGTCGAAGAGAGGATGGCGCGCCTTCAGGACCACCTCGTTCCAGCCCATGTGCGGCACCTTGAGGCCGGCAGGGAGACGCCGGACGCGGCCGGGAACAATGTCGAGACAGGCTGCGCCGCCATTTTCATCGCTGACCGTCAGCAGCACCTGCAGCCCAATACACACGCCGAAGAACGGTTTGCCCGCCTTTACCGCCGCCCGCAGGGGGGCCACCAGCCCCGCCTCGCGCAGGCCGCTCATCGTGTCGGCCGCAGCGCCGACGCCCGGCAGAATGACTGCGTCGGCCCGCTCAACCTCGCTGGGGTCGCTGGTGACAACGATCGGCGCCCCGACTTTCTCGAGCGCCTTGGCAACGCTGCGCAGGTTGCCGGCTCCATAATTGACGACTGCGATCATTTTCCCGTCGGGCGAGGGGGTGGATGCGACGTCCTTCCCCGAAGTCTAACACAGCCGCTGGCGAGGACGCGGAAGCAAGCAGGTTGACTGAGCGCGGCGCCAATGGTACCATCGGCTCATCATTGCGACGCTGGAGCGAGGTGATCCCGTCCGGCGGCCAGCCGTTCCCGATCTTGCTTGCCGTAGCGGCGCTCTTCGCGGTGAGCGCGGCCTGCGCGCGCCCGGCACCGGAGTGGGATGAGCCCACTCCGATCCCCGGGCTCGACCAGATACTCCGCCCGGCCCCGTCGCCCAATCCGCTGCGCCCTCACTTCGTTATTCCGACGATGGCACCGGTGCCGGCGACGCGCAATCCTGTCGGGCTGCCGCCGGTGAAGGTGGCGACCGCTGCCGCCAACCCTGTTCATCTTCGGATTCAGGCGATCGGGTTGGACCTGCCGATCCAGCCGAGTTCGCTGACCCCGAACCGTGAACTCGCCGCGCCGAGTGATGCGCTCGGCGTCGTCTGGTACAAGGACGGCGCAAAGCCCGGGATGCGCGGAAACGCCGTCCTCACCGGCCACGTCGATTGGCAAGGCCGGCCCGGCGCCTTCTACCGGCTGAAAGAGCTGCTTCCCGGCGACATTATCCAGATTTTCGCCGCTGATGGGCAGCAGTTTCTCTACACCGTCGATACCACCCACCTGTACCGCGCTGATGACGCCCCGGTCGCCGAAATCATGGGCGCGAAGGATATTCCGCTTCTAACGCTGATCACCTGCGAGGGCACCTGGGACCCGATTCGCCAAGACTATACTCATCGTCGGGTTGTCCGGGCGATGTGGTATTGACGGCGCCGGCAGCATGACCGCGTTGGCCGAGAGCCGTCTCCTTGCGGGCGCGCGCGGCGGCGCGCTCCCTCGTCACCGACTGCTGGCAGCGCTTTTGCTCATCACGGGGCTTGCCGTCGCCTTGGGAGGAAGCTTCCTCACCGCCCCCCTCGGCTTTGCTCTCGGCCGCATTCCCGCCCCGCCGGACGTGCAGGCGGCGCTCGTCACCATCGGCGTCTTTGCCGGGATCTGGGTCGGGCTCGCGATCTGGGTGCCGCTCGCTGAGCGGCGCCCGTTCCGCTCCATCGGGCTGGAAACCGACCAGCCGATACGGCGCTATCTTGGCGGCGCCGCTGTCGGGGCCGGAATGTTCGCGGCTGTTGTCGGGCTGATGGCAGCCGTCGGCGCTGCCGCCATCGACACCATCCAGCTGGAGAGCGCAATGGTCGCTTCTCTCCTCGCCGCCGCAGCTGCCTACAGCGTGCAGGGGTCGGCAGAAGAAGCGCTCGTGCGCGGCTGGTTGCTGCCCGTCGCGAGCGTTCGCTTCGGGCTGAGCGGAGGAATGCTGATCCAGACCCTCGTTTTCACCGTGCTCCATGGGATCAACCCCGGCCTCACGCCCATCGCCGTCCTGAACCTGATCCTTGTCTCCCTCTTTCTCGGGGTGTGGGCACTGCGATCAGGAGATATCTGGCCCGTCATGGGCTGGCACGCGGCATGGAACTGGACCCAAGGCAACATCTTCGGGATCGCTGTCAGCGGCGCTCCCCCTGCGGTCGCTCCGTTCCCGGTTAAGGTGGCGGGCCCCGAGTGGCTCGCCGGCGGCGCCTTCGGTGCGGAAGCGTCGGTGATGACAAGCGTCGTTCTGAGCGTGGGGCTGCTCGCTGCGCTCAGCGCGCGCCGAGCGGGCGCTCGCCCGCCGGGGTAGGCCCGCGCTACGGCTGGGCGCCGCCGACCCAGTCGCTCTGCGCAGGGGCGGAAGCCACTTCGATATCAGCAAAGACGAGCCGGAGCGTATAGGCAGCGGTCGCGAGGATCGCCTCGTGCATCGGCCGGCCGAGAGCTGCTGTCCACCGCCGCGCCGCTTCTGACGGCTCGACAAGAGCAACGCTGCCTTCCGCGATAGCCCCAATCACGCCTGCCTCGTCCTCGCGGAGCGCTTCCGGCCGAGCAGCGTAGCTGACCTCGACGCAATGCGTGAAGATAAGCGTGATCGTCCCGAGGAGCGCCGTGCCCTCGCCTTCTGGCGAGGGGCCCGCGACCTCGACGACGACCTCGTAGTGACGATCGCCAGCGGCAAAGCCGTGCCCCGCTATCAGCTGACCGGCAACCCCGACGTAGGCGAGGACATCGCGCGGCGCCATTGCTCCGCTCCTAAACAAACAACCCGCTCAGCAGAGGTGAGCGGGTTGCCGGAGGAAGAACTGCCATCCGTCTACTCGCAGGGTCGTCGCTCGTTGACGCGCTGACGCTGGCTTTCCGCCCAGCGCTGACGCCCGACGCGAAGTGCAGCCGCCGCATCAAGCGCTCAACGGACTGACGACGCGCTTCCTTCCCAACCTTGATCAGCCGGCCGTTTGCAACGACCGCGTACGGGTGGGAGGCGTGGTCGCGCCAAATCTTCACCGTCATCCCGCTCACCTCCTTTCCGGTTGGCGTCGCCGCTTCACTGCCCAGGCAGGCCCCTCTTTTCGTGCACCGGCGCAGAGTGAGTATAGCCCGCTTGGGGCAGCTGCGCTAGCGATCGGTGCCCGATTCTCTCCGCTTTTCGACGTATTTTCCACGAGCGCGGCGCCGCTCTCTGCGCTCTCCCCGTACAATGGGAATTGACGCCCGGGCCTGGGCATCCTGTTCCGGTAGAGAGGCATCCGGTCAGTGGAATTCTGTTCCAGCCGACGACGGCCATCCCGCCCGTGCCGAGCAGTTCAGGGCTCGCGCCCGAGCGCGGAGAGCGCGAGCAGGCGCCTTCTGCTTCGGCAGCGGGCGCATGGAACGGCGCTGCGGCCGCGACCGTCGAAAGATGGTGAGCCACGATCTTCTCCCGTGCCACTCGCGCGGCTCGGAGGGGCCACAGCATGAAGACCCTGCCCGCTCTCCTACTCGCGCTCCTCGCCGGAGTTGCCTTTCTCCACGGTGTCGCGGAAGCGCAGGCGCGCTCCGTGACCATGCCCCGCCGCGACGCCGAGGTGACGATCCTTCCGAACGGCGATGTGCAGTTCGTCGAGACCTGGGTCGTCCAGTTCAGCGGCGGGCCGTTTCAGCAGGCTTTCCGCAACATCTCCATGCGGCAAACCACCGGCATCACCGACGTCGCAATCAGTGAAGGCGAGACCGCCTACCGACAGACCCTCGGGTCCGGGACACCGAACACCTACCGCGTCACCGCAGAGGGCGGGGAGACGCGCATCGAGTGGTACTTCTCGCCGACGACGAATGCGACGCGCACTTGGACTGTGCGCTACACCGTGCGCGGCTCGCTCTATCTCTACCCAGAAGGCGACCAGTTCTACTGGAAGTTCATTGAGAGCGACCGGCAGTACACGATCCAAGCGTCGCGCGTCCGGCTGACGCTTCCGAGCGAGGTCCGCCCCGACCAAATCCGCGCGACGACCTATACGAACGCCCGCGAGACGGGCGGAGCCCAGGTGAGAGATGGGCGGACTGTCGAATTCACTGGCGGGCCGTTCGGGCCGGGCGTGGAGTGGGAGCTGCGCGCGCAGTTTCCGTCTGGACTGGTCAACGCAAGCCGGGCGCCGTGGCAGGTCGAGCGCGATCGCGAGCCGTTCTACACCCTGTTTGGGCTGTTCTTTGCCGTTGTGATCGGGATCGCCGGCCCCGCCGGCGTCGTAACGCTGTGGTACCTGCGCGGCCGCGATGCGCGTCCGGGGCTTGTCGCTGAATTTCTCGCCAGCCCCCCGGATGATCTTCGTCCCGGCGTCGCCGGGGTGCTCCTCGATGAGCGCGCCGATCTGCAGGACATCATCGCGACGCTCGTCGACCTCGCCCGGCGCGGCTATCTTCAGATCATCGAGCGCGATGAGCGCGGCGCGGATCGATTCCGCTTCGTCCGGCGTGAGGGCGATCCAGCTGAACTGCAGCCGCATGAGCGGCTGTTGCTGGAAGCCGTCTTCGGCTCAAAGACGCAGACGGATCTCAGCGAACTGCGGAATAAGTTCTACCTGCAGATCCCCTCGCTCCAGCGGGCATTAATGCGTGCCGTCGTGGAGGCGGGCCTCTTTCCGCGCAGCCCTTCCACTACCCGAGCGATCTACGCGGCGCTCGGCGGCGCGGTGCTGCTAGCAGGACTCGCCGCGTTCGTGCTGGCGACGTCCTCCTCGTCGGCGCTCGTGGCGCGCGTTATCGGGTTCCCGAGCGTCCCCGTCATGCTGACGGGCCTGCTGCTGATCCTGTTCAGCCCGGCGATGCCGCGACGCACCGAGAAGGGCGCCCAGGCTGCCGCCAAGTGGCGCGCGTTCCGGCGCTATCTGGAGCACATCGACCGCTACACGAATGTTGCTGAAGCGAAGGACCAGTTCGAGCGCTATCTCCCCTACGCGATTGCTTTCGGGGTGGAGCGGAGCTGGGTGGATCGATTCGCCCGGGTCGACACGCCGGCGCCGGTCTGGTACCTCCCAGAGCGGGTGTACGAGACGGGCGGATGGGGCCGCTCTAGCCGTACGAGCGGCGACTGGAGAGGCACGGGGAGCAGCAGCGGCGACCGTGGAGGCCTGCCATCGCTCGATGAAGCCGCGGCGCGGTCGCTGGGCGGACTGAACGCGATGAGCGCCGGCTTTTTCTCGATGCTGAACTCTACTTCGTCGGTCTTCACGAGCGTGCCGCGATCGTCGGGAAGCGGCGGCGGCTGGTCTGGCGGCGGGGGCGGCGGCGGAGGCGGCGGGGGCGGCGGGTCGAGCGGCTTCCGCTAGCGTCGCCGCCCCGCCCGCGCAGCAGAGTGCTACGCTCTGTGGCGCCATGCATCTTTGCCCCGGCTGGGGCATATCGGAAGAGGGCGAATGGGACGCGTGCTCGGCCTCATTGTGATCGCAGTCGGTGTTGGGATCTGCGCGGTCGTCTCACTGTTCATCGGCTCCGGCCTTTTGACCAACCAGCTGACGCTCGCGGGCGCGGTGCTCGGGATCGGGCTGTTCGGCGGCATGCCGCTTCTGCTGCTGAGCGGCATCGGCGCGTTCCTCTTTTTCCGCGGCCGCGCCGAAGAGAAAGAACTGGCCGAAATCCGGAAGAAGGAGCGGCTGCTTGGCCTGATCTCGGCGCAGGGGCAGGTGTCCCTCGGGTCGGCGATGATCGAACTGAAGATGACGCGCGACGAAGTGCAGAACGCGATCTACGACCTCGTCAACCAAGGCCTGTTCGCCGGTTATATCGACTGGACAACGCAGACCTTCTACTCGAAAGATGCTGCCCAGGTCGGCAGCACGAAATGCCCGAACTGCGGCGGTGTCCGCGAGGTCGCCGGCAAGGGGATTGTCCGCTGTCCCTACTGCGGCGTGACGCTCTTCATCCCTGCCTGAGCGCATCGGCGGAGAGAGGCGGACTACCGCGGAATGCGCTACGCTCCGCGTGATCCCGCCGCCCGAGGAGGCAGCATGCACCGAGCGCCGCTGCCGGTCACCGTCTGGAGCGACTTCGTCTGACCGTGGTGCTTCATGGCGGTGTCCGGTCTGGACACCTTGGCCCGCGCCGAGCCGATCGTCGTCACGTGGAAAGCGTTCGAGCTGCGCCCGCCCGAAGCGCCGCCGCTGCCGCCGGAGGTCGTCGCGCAGTACCGCCAGCGCATCGCCGCCCAGAGCGAGCGGATGCGCCAGTACGCCCGCGCGGTCTTTGGCCTCGAGATGCGCCAGCCGGAACGCCCCGCATCCAGCCGTCTCGCTCACCAAGCCGCCAAATGGGCAGAAGCGCGCGGCGCGGGCGACTGCTACCGCCGCGCGCTCTTTGCTGCCTATTGGCAGGAGGGCCGCGACATCGGCGACCTTTCCGTCCTGACGGCGCTCGCGGCCGACTGCGGGCTGGATGCTGCAGCGCTGCAGGCGGACCTCGCTGCCGGCCGCTTTGTCGAGGACGTGCAGGCCGACAGCGCCGAAGCGCACGCGGCCGGCATCTCCGGCGTTCCCGCGTTTGTCTTCGCGGGCAAGTACCTCGTCACGGGCGCGCAGCCGCCCGAGACGCTGCGGCGCATCGCTGCGCTCGTCCGCGAACAGCTCGCGGCTGAGGGCTGAGCAGCCTCCGCAGCACGCTACACCTTCGAGAGCGACGGCGTCCAACTGGCTCTCGCCCAGTAGGCGATCGGCAGCGCGATCTGGTACATTTGTTCTATCTTATCGGCGAGGCGATCGATGGCGAAGACACGCACGCGTACTGTCTTCTGCTGCCAGCAATGCGGCGGCGAGCAGTCAAAATGGCTCGGGCGCTGCCCCGAATGCGGCACGTGGAACAGCCTTGTTGAGATGCAGGTCGAGCGGAGCGCCCCGGGAGCTGTCACCGCCTCGCTGCCGAAAGCGGAGCCGCAATCGCTGCCGACGATCACCGCCGACCGCGTCGAGCGGATCACCGTCGCCTACGAGGAATTCAACCGGGTGCTCGGCGGCGGCATCGTGCCGGGGTCGCTCATTCTGATCGGCGGGGAGCCGGGCGTCGGCAAGAGCACCCTGCTCGCTCAGATCTCCGGCGCGCTCGTCCGAACGATCGGGACTGTGCTCTATATCTCCGGCGAGGAGTCGGTGCAGCAGATCAAGCTGCGGGCCGACCGCCTCGGCATCAACGACGCCGGTCTCTATCTCCTCGCGGAAACGTCGCTCGACAACGCGATGGCGGCGATGGAGCGCCTGCAGCCCCGCGCGGTCGTTGTCGATTCGATCCAGACAATGTACCTCGACGACCTCGAATCGGCGGCAGGGTCGGTCAGCCAAGTGCGCGAGTGCGCTGTCCGCCTGCAGCGCTGGGCGAAGGCGCGGCATGTCCCCATCTTCCTTGTCGGCCACGTCACCAAAGAGGGCGCGATCGCGGGGCCGCGCGTGCTTGAGCACATCGTCGACTGCGTGCTCTACCTCGAGGGCGAGCGGTTCCAAAGCTATCGGCTGCTCCGCAGCACCAAAAACCGGTTCGGCTCCACCTACGAGGTGGGGGTCTTCGAGATGCGGGGCGACGGCCTGGTCGAGGTGCACAACCCTTCTGCTGCCTTCCTCGCCGAGCGCTCCGCCGCCGCGACCGGTTCGGCGGTGACCGTGACGATGGAAGGCACCCGCCCCATCCTTGTCGAGATCCAAGCCCTTACCAGCCCAAGCCCCTCCAGCCTCACCCGCCGCACCGCCAACGGCATCGACCCGAACCGGCTGCACCTGCTGACCGCCGTGCTCACTAAGCGCGTCGGGCTGAACCTGAGCGCGCAGGATGTCTTCGTCAACGTCGTCGGCGGACTGAAGATCGGCGAACCGGCGGCCGACCTCGCCGTCGCGCTTGCCATCGCCTCGTCGTATCGCGACCTCCCGCTCGACCATGAAACGGTCTACCTCGGCGAAGTCGGCCTCGGCGGCGAACTGCGTTCCACCGGCCAGCTCGAGCGGCGGCTGCTCGAAGCGGCGAAGCTCGGCTTCAACCAAGCCCTCATTCCCGCCGCCGTCAAGCGCGACCGGATTAAGGTCGACGGGATGCGCCTGATCCCGGTGCCTGACCTTGCCTCGGCGATCGCGGTGTTTGACCCGCTCCCGTTTTGAGCGGCGGACCACCGCGTCCCTCGACCTCGCCTCGAGGATCGGGCGGTTCGCCGCCTCGAGTACGATCCGCCAGCAGGAGGACCGATGCGCCGCGGCTACACCACCACCTCCCACGGCCAACTTCACTTCCGCGAGGCAGGCACAGGCGAGCCGCTTGTCCTTCTTCACCACTCGACCCGATCGTCGGATGTCTGGCGCGAGATTGCGCCGTGTCTCGCGGCGCGGTTTCGCGTTCTCGCGCTCGACACGCCGGGTTTCGGCAGCTCGCCGCCGCCCGCCGCGCCGCCCGGGCTCGCCGGCTACACGCAGGCGTTTCTTGAGGCGCTTGACTCCCTTGGGGTCGACCGCTTCGCCCTGTTCGGCTTTCTGACGGGTGCGGCGCTCGCCCTCGAACTCGCGGCGCGCGCGCCGAGCCGGGTGACCAAGCTGATCCTCGGCGCCTGCCCGGTGATCGACGACCGCGAGGCATGGCTCCGCAGCGCCCGGATCACCCCCCTGCAGCCGGACGGCAGCCATCTGACAGCAATCTGGACTAACTACGCTGCCGGCGCCTACCGCGGCTGGGGAACGCTTGAGCAGATGCAGCGCGCAACCATCGACAGCGCCGCCGCCGGGCCCGTCCACGCCCACTTCGCCCATCTAGCGGTCGCCGAACTGGATGTCAAGGCGCGCATCCCGCTGGTCGCCGCGCCGACGCTGCTAGTGTATGGGACGCGAGGACCGTTCGCAGAGCGGCAAGCCGAGATCGCCCCGCTCTTCCGCGCTGCTGAGCGCGTTGCGATTGAGAGCGGCCCGCTCATCATGCAGGAGCGTCCGGATGTGCTCTGCCGCATCGTGACCGACTTTCTCTCGCGCTAGACCACGCCGCGGCAGCCGCATTCGAGCGCGGCCGCCATCACGCCAGCAGCGGACCGCGCTGCTGCCGTACCGGTCGAAGAGGACGACCTCCTCGACGCCGCGGCGCCGGAAGAACAGCGAACCGATCGGGTGGTCCTGCGTCTCCGAGCTCGGCCGACAATTGCTGCGACTGCGTCCGGAAGGAGCGAGACCGTTCCGGAGCATCGTTCTGGCTCGGGCAGGAGAGCAGCGGCAAGGAACCGAAGAAGAACAGCAGCGTCGTGCTCGCAGCCCCTCCATCGGCGAGCGCGGCGCTCCGGTCGGCCGGCTGGCGAACCCGATCGGGCTGGTTCAGCTCGCCCGGCGACCATTCCCGACGCGGCACATCCTTGATGAGCGACGGCCGGACCGGCTGCGCCGGAAGCGACAAGAGCGTCCCGCCGCCGCGCGCTGGCGCAGCGGCTCCGTCATACCGTCCCGCGCGTTTACACCCTTCGTTCGACGAGGGCGACCGCCTGCGCCGCAATCCCGTCGCGCCGGCCGGTGAAGCCGAGGCCGTCGGTCGTCGTCGCTTTGACGCTCACTGCCGCAACCGGCAGGCCGAGGTCAGCCGCGATCGCTGCGCGCATCGCTTGGCGGTAGGGGGCGAGCCGCGGCTGCTCAGCGATGATGACCAAGTCGAGGTTGACGACACGCCAGCCGGCAGCTGCGAGCATCGCTGCTGCCTCGCGCAGCAGCAGCCGGCTCGAGATGCCGCGGTAGCGGGGGTCGGAGGAGGGAAAATGCTCCCCGATATCCCCAAGCCCTGCCGCCCCGAGCAGGGCATCGATCGCCGCGTGCAGGGCGGCATCGCCGTCGGAATGCCCTTCGAGGCCGTGGTCGTAATCGATCTCGACCCCGCCGAGGACGAGCCGGCGCCCCGGAACGAGGCGGTGCGCGTCGACGCCGAGACCTACCCGCACCGCAGGATCGCCTCCGCGAGCGCCAAGTCAGCCGCTGTCGTCACCTTGAAGTTGCGCTCCGATCCGAGAAAGACACGCACCGGCACGCCAAGCGCCTCGACCGCTGCCGCATCGTCGGTCACGTCGCTTTCTGTCTCGAGCGCCCGCTCGAGGAGGGCAGAGCGGAAGATTTGGGGCGTCTGAGCCGCCCAGAGGCGGGCGCGGTCGACAGTGGCGATGATCTGGTCGTTCTCGACGCGCTTGAGCGTGTCGCGCACCGGCAGGGCAGCGATCGCGGCGCCGGTGGCGCGAGCGGCCTCGAGACCTCGGGCAACGACTTCGGGCGTCACCAGCGGCCGCGCGGCATCGTGGATCAGCACCCACTCCGCTTGGGCAGCGCGCACGCCGGCAAGCACCGAGTCTTGCCGGCGCGCTCCGCCGACCGTCACGGCGCGCAGCTTCGTCCAGCCGTACTCCGCGGCAAGCGCCCACGCTCGCCCCACCTTCTCCTCCCGCAGGACGAGGACAATCCCGTCTACCTCGGGCGACTCCTCAAACGCCGCGACGGCGTGGGCGAGTACCGGCCGGCCGGCAAGCTCGGCAAACACCTTATCGCCCCCAAAGCGGCGGCCGCTCCCAGCGCCGACGATGACCGCGACAACGCTCATCGCGTCAGCTCGCGGGCCGGCGCGCTCAGTTCCGCCGGCGCATGGCCATTCCCGAGGGGCGAGACGGCCGGCAGGCGCTCGACCCGAGGAGCCGCGATCCGCTCGGCCGACAGGCGACGAACAAGCAGCCGCCGGACTACGCCCGGCCGCCCGGCGAAGGCGAGCGCCCCCGCGAGGCCGCAGCCAGCGGTGATCGCGAAGGGGACCCAGGCCCCCACGCCCTCATCGAGGCGCGGCAGCGGGTGCACGAGGAGCAGGCCTGTGAGGAGACCGAGGATCGCGCCGAGTGCCGCACCGGCGAGGCGGTACGGGCCGAGGCGGCCCAGCAGTTCGATCGCCCACAGCACCGGGCGGGTTGTCAGCAGCGGCGCGGCGATCGCCGCCAAGGCCGCGGTGCCCACCACCGCCAGCAGGAGAAAGCGCGATTCGAGCAGGTCAACGTAGACGACGCCCTCCTCTGCCAGCCACTCCCCCACCGCGCGGCCGGCCCAGAGCGCGGCGACAAGCCGGAGCGGCAGCTCGATCAGCGCAAGGAGAACAGTGCGGGTCCACCACCAGGGCCGCACCCGCAGAAACCGCGCCTGCGGGCGGTAGGAGCGGCGACGAATGGAACGGCGCACGCGCAGATCCTAGTCGAAACTGCTGACCGAACTCGACCGCGAGTGGCGCGGGAATGCTGCCTCAGTTCGGCCGGCAGCGGCGCAGCGTTGCCCTCCCTGCAGCGCAGGACAACTGCGACCTTCCCGCAGGACGGTCGGGAACGCTGCTCAGTTTTCAGCACCCGCTCGGCGGAAAATCCGGCGGCGGAGGAGGTTAACGGCCGTCTGCCGGTAGTCCTGCCAGAGATGAACGAGCGTGGGCAGCGCCGAGACGAAGATGATGAGCAAGATGATCGGGATGAGATACTTATCGACATCAGGAATAACGCTGCCGAGGAAGTAGCCGGCAAGCGTCACCCCGATCGCCCACAGCACCGCGCCGAAGATGTTGTAGAAGACAAAATCGCGATAGCGCATTGAGCCGATGCCCGCGACGATCGGGGCGAACGTGCGGATCGCCGGCAAAAAGCGCGCTAAGACGATCGTCTTCCCGCCGTGTTTCCGATAGAACGCTTCGGTCCGCTCGATGTTCTTCCGGTGGAAGAAGAACGATTCTTCCCGGTCGAACAAGCGCCGGCCGACGCGATGGCCGAACCAGTAGCCGACTTGGTCGCCGGCGACAGCGGCGATAAAGCAGCCGACAAGCAGGAGCGGCAGATTGAGGTAGCCCTGGCTCGCGAGAAACCCCGCGGTGAAGAGCAAGCTGTCGCCAGGCAAGAAGAAGCCGAACAGCAGCCCGCTCTCGGCGAAGACGATGGCAAAGATGATGAAATGCGCGAACAGCCCGAACGCCGTCACGGCGTCCTTCATCAGGTGAGCAAGTTCGAAATGCACGAAACCTCCTGGCGCGTCAGTGCGGCGGCCCGGCGGAACTGTAGCGAAAATCGTTCGCGTTCGCCTACTGGTTGGCCTGCCCGCCTTTTGCGTGCGGCAGCGCAAGCGGCCGGCGCCGGCTGTGCTATAACCAGACAGTGGCGACCTTCGTCCTCGTGCACGGCTCGTTTCATGGCGGCTGGTGCTGGGCGCGCGTCCGGCCGCTGCTGCGCGCGCTTGGCCACGAGGTGTTTACGCCGACCCTCACCGGCCTAGGCGACCGCGCCCACGCCGCAACGCGCGACACCGGGCTGGAAACGCATCTGCTCGATCTGACGCAGCTGCTCGTCTTTGAAGATCTCTCCGAAGTGATTCTCGTCGGCCACAGCTACGGCTGCGTTCTCGCCACCGCGCTGCTCCATCGGGTCCCCGAGCGGCTCGCGCATATCGTCTACCTCGACGCCGGCATTCCCGAGGAGGGGCAATCGGCGTGGGACCTCTTCGACGAGGCGACGCGAATGAGCATTCGCCAGCGAATGGCCGCGCGAGGATGCGACTGGCTGGTGCCGCCGCCTCCGCTCGAAGCGCTCGGCATCACCGACGCAGCGGATGCGGCTTGGGTCGCGCCGCGGCTGACGCCGATGCCGCTGAAAGCGTGGACCGACCCGGTGCGGCTCGGCAATCCCGCCGCAGCGGCGGTGCCCTGCTCGATGATCGCCTGCACGCGCGGCGGCGCGCGCGCCGTCCAGACTAGCCGACTCCAAGCGATCGCGGCGCGGCGCGGGTGGCCCTACTTCGAACTGGAGAGCGGTCACGATGCGATGGTGACCCATCCGCTGGAGCTGAGCGCGCTTCTGCTGGCGATCGCGGAGCAGCCAAGACCAGCACCGTCCCTCGCGGGCCTCCCGCTCTCTGCTGCTGCCCGCCGCGGCGAGGCGACCCTCGGCGCAGACTTGCGCGCCGTCATCGAAGAGCGGTGGGAGCGCTATCGCCCTGCGCTCAAGCGGCTGGGCGACCGCTGACCATGGGATACCGCTATCTGTCGGCAGACGAACTCGTGGCGCTGCAGCGGCGGCTCGGCGGCAGCAGCGACGTCGATGCCGACCGGCTCGACGCCCTTGTCGCGCGGCCGGCGCTCGCCGCCCAGTACGATAACGCCGACCTCATTCGCCAAGCCGCCCTCCTTGTCGCAGGGATCGTCTGCCTCCAGCCGTTTCCGAACGGCAATCGGCGCCTTGCCCTTGTCGCCGGCGATCTCTTCATCGCAATCAACGGCTTCCGCCTCACCGCTGACCTCCTCGAATTCGCCGACCAGATCGTCAATCTCCCTGCCGCCCTCGAGGAGGCTGCCGATACGCTCGAGGCGTGGCTCCGCCGCCGCGTCCGCTTCGACGGCTGACGCGCCAGGGAGCCGCACTGCCGGACCGCCAAGAACCAAACACGCCGCGAACGACGCGCCCAAAAACGGCGCCTCGGCTCACGGCGTTGGCTCGACGTTGAACCTTCTTCGCCCCACTGCGCGCGCTGCGGTCGGACTGCCGAACAGCGCTGATCGGCCTGCGTTATGAAGCATACCAACACTCTATAAGCGGCCCGTGAAATTTGTTCTTCGGCTGTAAAAACGAGGTAAGCAGTCGGTCAAGGGGTGCGACTGACTCCTGCCGGCCGACAAGCGCCGCGGTCGGCCACGACTGCTGAGCAACCCCTAGACACCAGGCAGGCAAGTACGGTAGGATGAGGAGGACGATCGTCCTAGGACGATCGGGGAGACCAGGATGGGCGTTCCGGTGACGATTGCCGGCTATCGCGCGGTGGCCGCTCCCGCGGACGGCCAATCGTGCGCACCGCGCCCCATCGCCCCACTCTATCGCGTCGAGCCAGCCGCTCCTCCCGCCGCGCCTGGTCCAGCAGAGAGCGCGTTTCCGTGGGGCCCTGCCGCACAGCTCACTTTGACCCCCCTTGGGGAAGCGGTGCTGCGAGCGGACCGATCGCGCCTCGTCCTCAGCTCTGAGCGGCTTGACCGCGTCCGGCGGCTGATCGCGGCGGAAGGATGCGCCCCGACGGTTCTCGAGCGTGCCGTCGCGCTGCTAACAGGCGAGTGAGGTGGGCCCGTCAGGATTCGAACCTGAAACCCGCCGGTTATGAGCCGGATGCTCTGCCGTTGAGCTACGGGCCCGCCGTTCGAGTATAGCCGGTAGCGCCCCTCTGCTATCACGTACACTCTCCTGCCGTGAGCATTTTCTCAGCGCTTCCCGCGGGCTCCTCCTTCCAGTCCGCGATCGGCTCCGCAATGCCGCGCCGGCCGTCGCTCGCCGCTGCGCCTTCGACCTACACGCGCGACCGCTTCTTAGAGCGCGTGCCGGACGCCGTCCGCCGCGCTCTTCCCCCCGCGCTGCGCGACTTCCGCACGCGCAAACGGTGGGGGCTGGTCCAACTGAGCTACGGCACTCCCCGGCTCCACTACGAGATTTGGCTGCGGACAACTGCCGATTTGATCGAACTCGGTCTCCATCTGGAGGCCGACGCGGCGACGAATGCCCGCATTCTGGAGAGGATCGCCGAGCATGCCCTCGAGGTGCGCGAGATGCTCGGGCCGGCGTGCGATCTCGAAGCGTGGACCTCGACTTGGGGCCGGGTGCACACCGTTCTGCCGCTCACTCCCCTCGACGACCGCCGTCTGGAACAATGCGCGCGCTGGCTTGCTCGCTGCATCGAGACGCTGCAGCCGCTCGTGGAAGCCGCCCTAGGGGGCCATTGCCGCGTGGATGAGCGCAGCGGGGACGACATGGGTCAGGCGCTTGCCCGTGGCGAGGTCGTCGCTGCCGCCGACGACGACGCCGAGGAGCCCGCCCTGGCTATCGAAGAGCGCCCCGCCAGAATCGCCGCCCCCCGCTGACGAGTCGACCATCAACGTTGGATACGCACGCACTCCATACGGCTGATACAGGAAGAGCGGCCCCCCGATCCGCGCGAGCGTCGCCGTGCGCGCAGCGGGCGGGTCCGGATATCCCAGTCGGTAGCCGACAACGTAGCAGAGCGCGCCCGGCGGAGGGGGCGTGAGAACGAGCGACCGCGGCGCAGCCGGCAGGTCGACCGCAGCGGCGAGAAAGGCGATATCCGACTGCGGATAGGCAGCAGCCAGCCGCGCCTCGATCGCCGGCCCGCCCGGAAACTCAAGGCGGAACTCGGTGCCGAGCGCCACGACATGAAACGCCGTCACCGCGAGCCGCTGCCCGACCACCACGCCCGACCCCCACGTCGAGGGGTCGAGGGGGCGGCCGTCGCGGCCGCGAGCGAGGACAACGCGGGGCACCGCCGCGCGCCACGCCGGGTCGACCGAAACCACGGTGCCGACGGGCGCTTGGGTGGGCAGCGGAGCGGGCGCAGGCGGCGCCGCAGTGGGCGAGGGCAGAACCGGCGGGGCTGTAGGCGAGGGCGGAGCCAGAGGCAGCGCCGGCGTCGGGCTGAGCGAGGGCGCTGTCGGGCTCGCTGACGGCGATCGCGTCGGGCTCGGGGAGGGCGGCGCGCTCGTCCGCGTCGCCGGCGGCGGTGTCGGGCTGGGCGGGAGCGGCGTGATCGTCCGCGTCGCTGGGACCGTCGGCGACGCGAGAGGCGCCGTTGGAGCGGCCGAGGGTCCGAGGATAAGGTTCGGTGTCGGGCTGGGCGCCGCGGCATTGGCCGCCGGCGATGCGAGCGGCGGCCTGCCAGCAAGGGCAGCGGCGCTGCGGAGAGGAGCGACCGCAACGGCGCCCAGCCCGACGCTGCAGAGACAGGAGAGCAGCGCCAGCGCGGAGACAAGCGCCGCAATCCGCCGCTCCGCGGCACGCCGCGCCCGGCGCGCCCGGCGCCGGCGTTCAAGCCACCGCTCATCGAAGCGATCCAGCTCTTCCTCCGACGGCGTCCATCCTACCGCGTCTGGCTGCTCGCTGCCAAACGGACGCCGCCGGGGAAATCGCCGCGGGGAAGGCTGATGACTCGACGCAGTGTGCGGTATGCACTATAGTGACCGATAAGCGTTCCCAATGCTCGGGGAGCGTCGAGAAAGCAACTGTCGATGCAGTGGGGGATCATCGTGGAAGCTGAGCAGAAGCGTCACCCATTCGTCCCGCCTCCGACTGGGCTCGAGGGCCGGGAGGAGGAGCTGGGCATGGCGGTCCGAGCGCTCGTCCGAACGCTCTCGGACCGCTCGCCGTATCCTCATGAATTTAACGATGCGCTCGTCAAGTCCACGCTCACGCATATCCAGTTCTGCAAGAACCACGGTCTGATCAAGGAGATGCAGGAGCATCAGGTCAAGACCCTAGAGCCGGTGCTCAAGCGCGTCAAGATGGTGATGGAGAAGGCAGGCGACCCTGAGCTTGGCCTTGTGGGAATGTTCGACCGCACCGCTTGCCACTACCAGCTCGTCAAGTACACCGAGGTGGAGCCGGGTGTGCGGCGCTTTCCCTGCCCCTTCAAGCTGGTCCTTGAGCAAGGGCGGCGCATCGGGCAGTACGACATGACGATCGAGGATGTCCACCACCTGTGGTGCGTCCCAACGTGGAAAGGCTATGCCGCCTATCTCGGCATCGAGATCGACGTGACCGAGTGTCACGGCGAGATGGTCGAAGTGCGGCTGAAGCAGATTGAGAACGCGGCTGAGCCGGCCCGCGAAGCGGTCGCAACCGGCTAACCGTCAGTCCGCCCGTCGGGTGCGGCGGGTTGACGCCGCGCCCGGCGCAGGTCGCGGATCCGTCTTGCGAAGGCACGGATCGTCCCGTCGATGTTCGCCTTGAGCGCGCGCGCGACCAGAAGCGAGGCGCCCGGGAGCGGCAGGTCGAGATCCCAGACCGTTCGGTAGCTGACGCGCGTGCCTCCCTCAACCGGCGTGAACGTCCAGCAGCCATCGAGGCGGCGAAAGGGGCCGCGGACGAGGGTGAGCCGAATCTCCCGGTTGTCGACAAACGTCGCGTGGTGCACCCAGGTCAGTTCGAGCGGCCCCGCCTGGACTGTCATCTCAACGAGATCGCCCTCGCGCCGGACGGTCTTTACATCCGGCAGGAACTCGGGATACTTCTCGACCTCCGCGACAACCGGGTAGACCTCGTCCACCGGCGCCGTCACGATCACTTCTTGGTAGAGTTCGGGCATTCGCCGCCCTTCTCTCCTCCTGCGCCGTCGGGGGACGAAGCGGGCAGGGGTCGGAATGACGCTGGCTCCGGCGCGGGATGTTTGTAGAAGAGATAGCGCAAGCTCGGGTTCGTCCGGATCGGTTTGTGGCGAAACTGGGTTCCGACTTCGCCACCCTCAAACGTGTAGCGCTCGCGCCGGCTGAGCACCTGCTTCGCGATAAACCCTTGCTCGAGCCGGCAGTACCAAGCATCCCGCGGGCAGTGCCACTTCACGGGCTTCGGCTGGACCTCGACCATCGGCTGCCCGCAGTCCGGACAGGGCGGCGGCTCAATCACCCCGCGGCTGATCATGGCGCGATCGTACGCCGAGCGCGCGCTCCCTTCAAGCCGACGCTCGCGCCGCAGAGAGCGCATCCATCGCGAGAAGAGTTGAATGACGCCGGGCTGCCTCGGTATACTCCCACCGCTCAGCCAAGGGAGCAATCGGCTGCGAGATCTGCGCGGACGTCGCTGATGCACTATCGGGCTAAAGCCCCGCTCCGGATCAGTTTTTGCGGTGGAGGCACCGACGTTCCTCCCTATCCTGAGCGCTACGGCGGGCTTGTCCTCGTCGCGACGATCAACAGCTACGCCCACGCCTCGCTTACCCCGCGCGACGATAATGTTTTGACGATCCAGTCGCTCGACTACGACATCGTTGCGCGCTACCACGTCGATGACGACCTGTTCTTCGACGGCGAACTCGATCTCGTCAAGGCGGTGATCCGCTACATGGGCGGAAAGCGGGGACTTGATCTCTTCCTGCGCTCAGACGCCCCGCCGGGGACCGGCCTTGGCAGCAGCTCGGCGATGATTGTCGCCCTCATTGGGGTCCTGAAGGAGTTCCTTCGGATGCCCCTCTCGATCTATGAAGTCGCCGAGCACGCTGTCGAGATCGAACGGCGCGACCTCCGGATCAAGGGCGGCTTGCAGGATCAGTACGCCTCGGCGTTTGGCGGCTTCAATCTGATCGAGTTCTACGGCGACAAGACGGTGGTCAACCCGCTGCGCATCTCCGACGAGATTATGAACGAGTTGGAATGCCGGCTCCTGCTGTGCTACACCGGCCAGACCCATCTCTCCGGCAACATCCTCGCTCGCCAGATCGACAACTATGAGCGCGAAGATGCCGAGGTGCTCGCTTCTCTTCATCGGCTGAAGGAATTGACGACCGAGATGAAGAACGCGCTCCTGCGGGGCAAGCTGGATGAAATGGGCGTTCTGCTCCATGAGACATGGCTGAACAAGCGCCGGCTGGCGAGCGGCATCTCGACGCCGGTGATCGAGGAGTTGTACGAGGTCGGTCGCGGGGCGGGCGCCTACGGGGGCAAGGTGCTCGGCGCCGGCGGCGGCGGCTATCTCCTGTTCTACTGTCCCTACGAGCAGCGGCACCGGGTGGCAGAAGCCCTCGAAGCAGCGGGCGGCCGGATTGTCGAGTTCAGCTTTCACACGAAGGGCCTGCAGACCTGGCAATACTGACGCGCCGCGCCGATGTCCTGCTCTTTGTCATCGCCGCCTCGACCTCGATTATGGCAGCCGTCGATGGGACGGCGGTCATCGTTGCCTTTCCCGCTATCGCCGATGAATTCCAAACGAGCGTCGCCTGGGTGGGGTGGGTGCTTACCGCCTTTTCGCTCACCCTCGGCATCACGCTGCCCCTCGTCGGGCGGGTCGTTGAGCGGGTCGGCCAGCAGGCCGCGTTTGTCGGCGCCGTCTCGATCTTTCTGGTCGGCTCGCTCGGCTGCGCGCTCTCGACCTCCGTCGAGCAGCTGATCCTCTTCCGCGCGCTCGAGGGAGTGGGTGGCGGCGCCTTTATGCCGCTGGCCGCCGGCATAGTGAGCGATCGCTTCGTTGAAAACCGTGCCCGCATGATCGGGCTGCTGACCAGCTTCTACCCTCTCGGGGGGATCGTCGGCCCCAATGTTGGCGGGCTGCTCGTCTCGCTCGCTGGGTGGCGCGCGATCTTCCTGATGAACATCCCGATCTGTCTGGCGGCGATCGCGCTCGGCGCGTGGCTGCTGCGCGGTGCGCGGCCGCCGCGCCGCACCGGCGCGGTCGATGTTCCGGGCGCGCTCCTGCTGGGACTAGGCACCCTCTGCATCATGACCGGCCTCACCCTCGCCACCACCACGGCAACCGCATGGCGGGAACTGCCGTCGGCGGGATTAGTGGCGAGCGGGATCGCCCTCTTTGCCCTTCTGATCCTCTGGGAACGGCACGCCGCCAATCCGATCCTCGACGTTGCCATTCTGGGGAAGCGTCCCTTCCTCGCAGCCAACCTGATCAGCTTCGGCATTGCGGCGTTCATCTTCGCCATTTTTGGGCTGGTCCCGCTCTTTCTCACGCGCGCCTATGGCTATTTCCCCAGTCAGATTGGCCTCCTCGTCACCCCACGGGCGCTCCTGACGATCATCATCTCGGCAGTCGTCTCGTTTCTGCTGCCCCGCCTCGGCTTTCGGCTCCCGATCGCTATCGGCTTCGCGTTGGTTGCCATGAGCACAATCCTCGTCGCCCAAGCGCCAAGGAGCGCCGTGCTGGTGGGCAGCCCCATTCCTGAACCCGTGGCGGTGGCGATGCTGCTTGCCATCGCCGGGGTCGGGCTGGGCTTCGTGCTGCCTGCCTCCAACAGCGTCGGGATGGACCTCCTGCCCGATAAAGTGACGGCGATCGCGGGAATGCGGGGCGCCTTCAACGTGCTCGGCAACGTGCTGGGCACAACGCTGTCGCTGCTGGTGGTCTCGCTCGCCGCTACTCAAGCCGAGGGCCTGATCCTCGTCTTTCACCTCGCCGGCATCGGCGCCCTCGCGCTCATCGCCCTCGTTCCCCTGCTGCCGGACAAGCCGCGCCCGCTCCCCGCCGCACTGCCGGCGACGGAGGCCGAGACGTCCGACCGATTGCGGGATCGAACGTGACCTTCGTCAGAGCGCGCCGCCGCCGCCTGCCAAGAACCGACCGGCACAGACCTTACCCACTGGACAGCAAGGGGATGAACGCCGTATCGTGCTGACGACTGCACCATCATCCGAGCACAATGAACCACCTCAGCCCCCTCTACCCGCCTCATGGCCGGATTCGGATCGCCGAAGCGCAGCGCGGCGATTTCGACGAGGTCGCCGACCTCTTCGGCGCCCTCCACGCCCACAATGCCGAACTCGATGAACTGTTCTCCCTCGCCGAGAACTGGCGGGAATTGCTCTACGACCATTTCGTGCGCACGGTGGGGACCCCGTCAGTGCTCTGGCTGCTCGCGTGGGATGGTCCGCGGGCAGTCGGACTGCTGCTGATGGAGCAGCATCTCGACTCGCCGCTCTTCCGCTACCGCCGCTGGGCAGAACTGGTTGCAATTTATGTCGTGCCGGAGCAGCGGGGCAGCGGCCTCGCCCAGCGCTTTCTGGAAGAGGCGTACCGCTGGGCGGCGGCACGCAATTTGGACCGCATTCAGCTCTATGTCACCACATCGAACGAACGCGCCAAGGCGTTCTATGCCAACGCGGGCTTCCGGCCGGTGCAGGAGATCTGGCGGATCGCGGTCACGCCTGTCGCCGACGCCGCCTCGCTGCCCGACCCACCGCGGACGACCGACCGCGGCAGCGTCGATTTTGTTCAGTTGGGACACCACCATCTTGGGATGGACGACCATGACTGAGCTGGGCTACCCGGAGCATCACGCGCGGGCCGCGGAGGAAGTGCCGGCGTCCTTACGCTGCGGCGTGATCACCGCCAGCGACACCCGCACCCCAGAGACCGATATCTCCGGCACGATCATCCGCGAGAAGCTGGCCGCTGCTGGTCACCACGTCGCGCAGTATGCTGTCGAGCGCGATGAGGCGACGGCGATTGCGGCGCTAATCCGCCGCTTTGCCGAGGCCGGCTGTCAGGTCATCATCATTAATGGCGGCACCGGCATTGCCAAGCGCGACTCGACGTTCGAAGCGGTCGATCGCCTGCTCGAAAAGCGGTTGCCAGGCTTCGGCGAGCTGTTCCGAATGCTGTCGTATCAGGAGATCGGACCGGCAGCGATGCTCTCCCGCGCCACGGCAGGCGTGCTCGGCAAGACGCTCCTCTTCTCGCTTCCCGGCTCTCCGAACGCGGTCACGCTGGCCCTCGACCGCCTGATCCTGCCGGAGCTGCGTCACCTCGTCTGGGAGGCCACTCGCTCCTAGCGTCCGCTTGGTCACTTGCTCTCTAAGGCTGCCTGCCTGCATAATGCCCCCGTGCAAGCATCGCGCGCGCTGCGCCTTTCTCAGTCAGGACGGCGCGCCCTCGTGGTGGCGCGGGCGCTCAGTGAGTGGCAGGATGTCGTCCGGGTGGAGCACCCGGCGGCTGGCACCCAGCTTGTCGTTTCTCTCCTTCCGCGCCATCTCACCCACCTTCTCGTCGGCCTGATCGTGCTCGCCGTCGCCGCTGCCGGCCTTGTTGAGCGGCGCGCCGGCAGCGATGGCGGACTGCGCAGCTGGGTGTTCGAGCCATTCTTCCCGAGCAGTCGGGCAAGCTATCTCACGGCTCATCCTTTTCTCGGTCCTGGGCTCTCAGAGCGAACGACGATCGTCGACTACGTCGTCCAGCCGGGCGATACGGTCTCGCACATCGCCAACCGTCTCGGCGTCTCAACCGAGACCGTGATCTGGGCTAATCAGATCGCCAACCCAGACCTGATCCGGCCGGGGGACGTCCTGCGCATTCCGCCGATCACAGGCGTGCTGCATACCGTCGAGCCGGGCGACACGCTGCCCCAACTGGCAGCGCGCTACGGCGTCAGTGTCCAAGCGGTGCTCGACTATCCGCTCAACCGGATCGACAACCCCGACGAGCTGATCGTCGGCCAACTGATCATGTTCCCCTTCGGCATTCGCCCGCGGCCGCCGGCGCCAGTCGTCGCCGTCGCGAGCGCGGCCGCAAGCACGGGAACGACCGGAGGAGAAGCGGCGGCTGCGGCGCCCCGCGGCTTTCGCCTCGGGTGGCCGACCGAGGGCCGGATCACGCAATCCTACTCTGCTTACCACCCTGCCTTAGATATTGCCGCACCGCTCGGCCAGGGGGTTTTCGCCATTGAAAGCGGCACAGTGATTGTTGCTGCCAGCGGTTGGAACGGCGGCTACGGCACAGTCGTGGATATCGATCACGGCAATGGGCTGGTCTCCCGCTACGCCCACCTGAACCGGCTGTATGTCAGCAAAGGCGACTGGGTAGCAAAAGGCCAGGCGATCGGCACCGTCGGCCTCACCGGCATTACGACCGGCCCTCACATCCACTTTGAATTGCTCCTGCGCGGGGTACGCGTCAACCCCCTGACCTACCTGCGCTAGACCGCCGCCGCTTTCCCTCCCTCTCCGTCAAGCGGGAAGGTGGTCAGGATCGCCGGCGTCTCGCCGCCGACCCACCCCTCGGCACGCACGAGGCGAGGCGTCGTCCAGAGCAGCCAGCGGTCGGTGCGCCGCTCTGGCGCCGGCCAGCCCCGCGCAGCAGCGCGCCGGACGAGAAAGTCGTACACGCGCTCCGGGTCGTCGTCGATCGTGCATTCGCCGAGGAGGAGGACATTACGCGCCGGCCCGCGCTCAGCAGGGGTCAACTCCACCCAGAGATAGCTGACAAGCGGGTTGCGCCGGATGTGCGCCACCTTCACGCTCTCCGGCTCGGTGATGGTGCCGACGCGCCATCCGTCGAGAAAAGCGCCGACTTGGCGGGTGACTGGCTGGCCGCTCCGCTGGGTTGTCGTCAAGAAACATGCCACCATAGGGCGGCGCTGCTGGATGAACTGATAGATCGAGTCGCGATAGACCTCGGCGGCTTCCCCCCGGACCCCAATCCGTCGAAACACGCAGCTCCTCCGGGCCGTTCTGCCGACGGCAGCGTGCCAGTATAGCGCCTCCATCCGCCGGCCGAACCGGTACACTTCGATCAGCGCGGACCGGAGGGAGCAATGCGCGTCGCATTCCAAGGAGAGCGCGGAGCGTACAGCGAGGCGGCAGCGTTCGAACTGCTCGGTCCCCAGATCGAGCCGGTCGCCTGCCCGAGCTTCGAGGCCGTCTTCGCTGCCGTCGAGAGCGGCGACTGCCAGCGCGGCGTCATCCCGATCGAAAACTCGCTTGGCGGCAGCGTCCATCAAAACTATGACCTGCTGCTTCGGCACACCCTCCATATCGTTGGGGAGCTGAACTTCCGGGTGCGCCATTGCCTGATCGCGATGCCGGGAGTGCGCAAGGAAGATGTCCGGCGCGTCTACAGCCACTGGCAAGCGCTCGCTCAGTGCGAAGGCTACCTAGCGCAGCTCGGGGTCGAGACCGTGCCGTTCTACGACACGGCAGGAGCGGTCAAAGCCTTGGCAGAGGAAGGGCGCACCGACGCTGCAGCGATCGCCAGCCGGCGGGCCGCTGAGTTTTACGGGCTGGACGTGCTCGAGGAAGGGATCGAAGACAACCCAGAGAATTACACGCGCTTTTTGCTGCTCGCTCGCGATCCCCAGCCGCCAGGCGAGACGGCAGGGCCGCTCAAAACCTCGATCGTCTTCTCGGTGCCGAATAACCCGGGCGCGCTGTTCCGCGCGATGGCCGCTTTTGCGCTGCGCGACATCGACCTTTCGAAGATCGAGTCGCGTCCTCTCAAGGGGCGTCCCTGGGAATACGTCTTCTATATGGATTTCGCGGGGAGCGCTGACGAGGGACCGGGCCAGCGCGCGCTTGCCCAGCTTGCCGAAACCGCAACGCTGCTGCGCGTGCTCGGCACCTACCGGCGGTCAGAATAGCTGTCCTGACGAGTTATGGCGCCGTTTCGGCAAGCGCTTCCTCGTCAGCCTGCTTCGGGGCGGCTTTGCGCCGGCCGTTCGCGAGATCGATGCTTTCGAGATAGGCGCGGAACTCTGGCCCAATGTCTGGCCGGCGGAGCGCCATCTCAACCGAGGCCTTCAAGAAGCCGAGCGGTGTTCCCGTATCGTAGCGCGCCCCTTCAAACTGGAAGGCGTAGATCGCCTGGCGCTCGAGCAGGATCCTCAAGGCGTCGGTAATCTGGATCTCGCCCAGCTTGCCGGGCCGGGTCGAGCGAATAGCGTCGAAGATTTCCGGCGTGAGGATGTACCGGCCGACAATGGCCAAGTTTGACGGCGCTTCGGCGGGGTCGGGCTTCTCGATCAAATTCCGCACCTGGGAGACGCGCTCGCCGACAGGATGCCCTTCGATGACGCCGTACTTATGCACCTCACTAGGCGGCACCTCTTCAACCGCGATCACCGAGCACCGATAGCGGTTGTAAACCTCCATCATCTGCGCCATCGCCGGGGTCGCCGCGTCAATCACGTCGTCCGGAAAGCACAGCGCAAACGGCTCATTGCCGACAATGTCCTCCGTTGTCAGGACAGCATGCCCGACGCCAAGCTGCTCCTTCTGTCGCACGTAGTAGATCCGAGCGAGGTCGCTAATCCCGCGCACCAGATTGAGCAGCCGGAGGTCGCCTTTCTTCTCAAGCGCCGCCTCCAGTTCAAAGGAGCGGTCGAAATGGTCTTCGATCGCCCGCTTGCCGAGTGCCGTGACAATGACGATCTGCTCGATGCCCGAAGCGACCAGCTCCTCGACGACGTATTGAATGATTGGCTTGTCGACCAACGGAAGCATCTCTTTTGGCTGCGCCTTCGTCGCCGGCAGAAAGCGCGTCCCCCAGCCAGCCGCCAGCACCACCGCCTTGCGGAGCCTCATGACCGAACCTCTCCCGATACCACCGCAGTGAGCGGAAGTTCTTTCTGTTCCTTGGTTGCATTCGCCAGCTGCTTTCGCCGCTGGCGATAGAGCTGCACCACCATCGAATAGACCACTCCGACGATCGGCACGCCGAAGATCGCGCCCCAGATCCCCGCTTCTTTCGTGCCGAGCAGCACGGCGAAGAAGATGAGCAGGGGATGCATCCCAACCGTATCCGACATCACCTTCGGTGAGATTACGTTCAGCACCACCTGCTGGAGCACCAGCAAACCAGCAAAGACGAGCAGAACGCGCAGCCAGTCACCGGTGAGCGCAGCGAGGATGACCGGCGGGATCATCGCCACCACCGAGCCGATAAAGGGGATGACCATCATCGCCCCGGCGAAAAGCGAGACCACAAGAACGAACGGCAATCCGGCGATCGTCATCACAATCCCTGTGCCGACCGCATAGACCGCCGTCTGGATGAGCAGGCCGCGCATGAAACCGCCGAAGGTCTTGTCGATCGCTGCGAGGAGATAGCGCGCCTCGTCTTCCCAGCTTGCCGGCAAGATGTCGATGAACAGGCGCGAGAACCGCTCCCCGTCGATCATGAAGTAGAGCGACAAGATAATGACAATCACGGTGTTGAAAATGAACGCGGCCACCCCTTGCGCAATGCCGAGAGCGTTTTGAGCGAGCGCGGTGCCCAGCTGTTCTGCGCGCTGCAGGAGAGCGCTCTCCGTCAACAGCGCGCCCAGCCGAAGATCGATCCCGCGCTCGTTGAGGAAGCCTTGAACAAGTTCGGCGTAGCGCGGCCACTCGTTCACCCAGCCGGGGATCGACCGGCCGAGCTGGACTGTCTGGGTCGCCAGCGGGGGCACAATCACGAGGCCGACCGTGATCACCGCCACAAGCAAGAAGAGATAGACCAGCATAATCGCCAGCAGACGAGGAAGACGCTGCCGGACCAGAAAGTCCGCCACGGGGTTCAGGGTGTAGGCAACGAGCCACGCCATAAAGAAGGTGAGAATGATGTCGCTGAAGCGGAGAAATAGCTGCCACAGCATTCCGCCGAGATAGATCGCGGCGATGAAGACCAGCATGATGATGAGCGCTTGGAGCCAGCGATTGCGCTCAAGCACCGGAGCACCTCTCCTTGGGCGCGTTGGCCGCTCTTCGGAAAGACCTCAGTTCGCCCAGCAATGGTAGCGGACGCCGGGCGAATCCGCTCTCATCTCAGGAACCCGCCGGCGGCAGAAGCCGGGACCGCAGCGCCTCCCATGCGGCTTGGACCTCGCGAACGTCGGCCTCGGCCGGCGGCTGTTCCGCATAGCGGGCGCGGTGATAGCCTGCGGTGATAGCTGCCGCGAACGGCTCCCCCTCCCCGAGCTTGGGAGCAATGGCGTTCAGATATTCGAGCGGGGTCTGCTCCGGCCGCCGCGGCAGGCCGATAGCCGCGCCAGCGCGCAGGTAGGCCCGATAGATCGCCCGGATCGAGCGCGCCTCTTCCGCGACCGGCGGCTCACTGCGCGAGACGCTCGCCCCCGCCGGTGGCCGCAGCCGGCGCCTGAGACGCACCAGCCACGCCCAGAGCCCGGCGAAAAACTCGCGCCACGACCAGACACTGTCGCGCTCCTCTGTCCGCTCGTCCTCCTTCCGGCGAACGCGCTTCCGATAAGACCGCCAAACGATCGCCGCCACCAGAGCAAGCAGCGCGAGGAAAATCAGCCACTCACCGAGCATGATGAGATCGATTTCCAGGATATTGCGCAGCCGCTCCTCCATCTCTTCAGGCGGCGTCTGCTCAAGGTTCTGAAAGATCTCGGCAAAACTGAACCGGCTCAGGAACCGCCCAAACAGGACGAAGATCCGCTCCAGCAGCAGCGCAATCGGCAGCAAAATCGCGAGGAAAATCGGGTCGAGAATGCGCAGGAAGGGAATGAGCGGAGCGAGAACGCGGCCAAGGCCGCCGAGCGGCTCAGGAATGACCGCGATCACCGTCAATCCCGTGACGATCACCAGCCCGATCGTGGCCGCGGTTGTCAACGCCCAGCGCGGTGCGGTGCGCCGCGTTCGAGGCCCGCGCGCTTGCAGCGCCCGCAGCCGGGCGATGGCAAGCGTTGTCAGGCCGGTGGTGAAGAACAGCAGGGAGGCGCCCGGCAGGTCAGCGATCACCGTCGAGACATCGGTCACATTCGTTGCGATCGGGGCAGCAATGGCGAGGAGAACGAGCGCGATCGCTCCCGTTCGAAACCGCTCCTCGGCCTCGAGCGTGTCGATCGGGCGGTCTCCGATCCCCTGACCGCGCCACCACGTGATGCCCGCCATAACCAGCGCGAGAACGGCTGGCGGCCAAGCAAACAGCGGGTCGCGGATAAACGGGCCGAGCGTCGCCAGCCAGTCGGGGCCGAAAGCGAGCGTCACCACCGCGAGCGCCATCGCCACCCCCGCGCTGATTGTCGTCCAGCGCAGGCGGCGCAGCGACCAGACCGCGCGCGACGCCCAGCGCATCAGGAGCGCAGCGGTCACCGCCGTCAGGACCAGCAGCCCGAGCGGCACTAGCGGCTCCTCATTCGGCCCATGCGCGACGAGGCGAAACCAGAGCGACAGCCACGTCACTTCGCCGATCGCCAGCAAGACCGGCAGCAGGAGGTCGGGGACCGGGCGGAGGATCACGGCCCGCCTCCGAGCAGGGAACGGACAATCTCGCGCAGCCGCTGAAACGGGAAGGGCTTCGGCAAGACGGCGTCGATCGCCACGCGGGAGGGAGCATCACGGTCGAGGTCGCTTCCCCAGCCGGTCACCAGCACAACCCGCGTTGAGGGGTCGCGCCGCTTCGCCGCCGCCGCAACATCCCAGCCGTCGAAGCCGGGCATGCCTAGGTCCGTCACCACGACGTCGAACCGCTCGCGCTCGATTGCGGCGATCGCCTCGTCAGGCACGGTGAAGAAGCGGACGGTATGGCCGTCTCGCCCGAGCATCCGCGCCATCATCGCGGCGATGCCCGGCTCATCGTCGAGGACGAGAATCCGTCCCCGCCGGTCGTCCTCCACCGGAGAGCGCGGGTCGTCCGGCGCCGACGCGCTAAAAGGCAGCCGGATGGTGACAGTTGTTCCCCGCCCCAGTTCGCTCTCGACCGCAATCTCGCCCCGATGGCGCTTCACCACCGCATACACCATCGTCATCCCGAGCCCGCTGCCACGCTCGCCTTTGGTCGTGAAATACGGTTCGAAGATGCGCTGCCGCACGGCCTCGGTCATTCCCACGCCGGTGTCGACGACGCGAATGACCGCGACATTGCCGTCGCGCGCTGCAGAGAGAACGATGCGCCCCCCGGTCGGCAGCGCATCGACCGCGTTGAAGATGAGATTGATCAGCGCATCGCGCAGTTCGCTGGGGTCTGCCGCAACCGGGGGAAGCGTTTCGGTATGTACTTCCAGCGCAATCGTGATCCCGCGCCGCCGGGCGTCATTCAGCCAGCGCGGCCGCGTCACCGAAGCGACCTCGCGCAGCAGTTCGGCAAGATCAACCGCGCTCAGCTCGGCCGTCGGCCGCTCACGCGCAAAATCGGCGAGACGGCGCGTCATGTTCGCGGCATCGAGGGCCGCTTGACGGATGGCAAGGATCGTCTCTTCGAGGTCGGCGAGGCGAGGGGTTTCACCGCGCACCTCGTTGTAGGCGATCTCGCTGCTGCCGAGGATGAGCGCGAGGGCATTGTTGAGATCATGAGCGACGCCCGCGGCGAGGTGCTCTAGGGCGCGGAGCGCTTCATTCCGCAGCCGCAGGCGTGCCGCCTCGTACAGCGCCGTCACCTCGCGCTGCACCGAAAGGATTCCGACGACCCGCCCTTCGCCGTCGCGAAGGGGCGTGCTGCTGACGGACACCCAGCCGCGCCGTTCGCCGCACTCAAACTGATAGGCCGGCCCGGAAGGCACGACGCCGGCGATGGGGGCGCCTGTCTCGTCGAAGTAGCGCACCGGCAGCTCCTCGACAAGCCGCCCCACGATCTCGCTGCGCCGGACGCCGTACAGCTGCTCATACGCGGCGTTGGCGTCGACTACCCGCTGGTCGGTGTCGAGCAGCAGCACCGCATCGCTCATCTGTTCGCGCAGCGCTGCAGCTTCTCCGTTCAGCCGGTCGTCCCCTTCCGACCGGCGGCTGGTCATGAGAGCGAGCGCGGCCAGCGCTGTCAGTTCGCCGAGGATCTGCTGGTCAACGGCATCGAAGGATCGTTCCTCCGTCCGCCAGACCGCGAACGCGCCGAGAGAGCGCTCTCCGGCGGTCAGCGGCAGCGAGATTGCCGCTCGGAAGATCCGCCACGGCTCGGGCAGGCCCAGTGCCGCGACCGTCTGGTCCCACTCCGCGCCGACCGCCTGGCGCGTGCAGGGCCCGGCGAGCGCCAAGAGAGCGGGGGCAGCATAGTCAGCAGCGAGGCACCCCGACCATTCAGGGAGATCGCCAGCAAGACCGACCACCATCGGCGCGCCGTGGTCGCCGCGCGCCAGCACTGCTGCCGCCGCCGTCGAACGCGTCAAAGCAACGGCGGCCTCGGCGACCCGCCGGAGCGCCGTCTCGCTCGGCGCCGCGTTCAGGATCTCGCGACGAATTTGCGCGACCACGGTCGCGTGGGCGTGGAGCAGCGCAAGGTCGCGCTCAGCGCGGGCGGCACGAAGCGCGAGACGGAGCGCGCTCTCCAGCGCCTCGGGCTCGGCGGAGGGGCGGATCGGCACCGTTGCGGGACGCTGCGGGGGCGCCCCCGGGCCGACCCAGACAACTGCCGGCGGACGGCGAGCGTGCCGGCGACACAGGCGATCGAGGTCGTCCTCCGCTGCAGCCGCCGCCACGATCACGTCAATCAGCGGCTCGTCATCGGCAGCGACGACTTCGCCGAGACGGTAGAGCGCTGCCTCAAGCTGGGCGCGGCGATCGGAGTCTAGGGCGAGCAGGAGAACCGGTCCGTTCGTACGCTCCACCGGCGGGCGCTCCATCCTTGCGCGGCGATTGGCGGGTCACTGCCCATTATAGAGCCGGAAGCGGGCAGCCCCGACACCAAGAAGGTCTGGTATTCTTGGGGGATGACACTTCGCGATCTGCTTGATACGCCCGACACCCAGTTGCTGGCCGAGCTCGCCACGCTCGGTGAACCTGCGTACCGGCTTAAGCAGGTGCGCCGCTGGATCTTTAAGGAGAGCGTCGTCGATTTCGCCGCCATGACCGACCTCCCGCGCCGCGTGCGGGAGGCGTTCGCGGAGCGGTACCGCGTGCTCCCGCTCGAGATGATCCGCGCAGTCGAGTCGGCCGATGGATGGACCCGCAAGTTCCTTTTCGCGGTCTCCTCCAGCGCAGCGCGCCTGCCGCGCAGCGAAGCGACCAGCAGCGTCGAGACGGTGCTCATGCGGTATGACCCGACCGACAGCGCGCGCGGCCGGCTCACTGCCTGCGTCTCGAGCCAAGTCGGCTGCGCGGTCGGCTGCCCCTTCTGCGCCACCGGGCAGGCAGGGTTCGTGCGCAATCTGACGGCGGGCGAGATCGTCGCCCAAGTCCTCGCTCTGAATGCGCTGCTTCGGCCTGCCGGAGAACGCGTCACCAATATTGTCCTCATGGGCCAAGGCGAACCGCTGCTGAACTTGGAGGCCGTCTGGCGCGCCATCGAATGGTTTCACGATCCGGACGGCCTCGGGATCGGAGCGCGCCATATCACGCTCTCGACGGTCGGCATCATCCCGGGGATCGAGGCGATCGCTGAGCGAACGCCGCCCGTGCGTCTGGCAGTGTCGCTCCATGCCCCGAACGACGCTTTGCGCAACCAGCTCGTCCCTCTCAACCGGCGCTACCCCCTCGCGGACCTGCTCGCCGCCTGTCGCCGCTTCGTTGAGAAGAGCGGCCGGCGTATCACGTTCGAGTACGCTCTGCTCGCCGAGACCAACGACCATCCTGCGCTCGCCCGAGAGCTGGCGCGCCGGCTCGCCGGCCTTCCCTGTCACGTCAATCTGATCCCGGTCAATCCGACGCCTGCTGGTCCCTACGCCCGCCCGTCCGCCGAGCGGATCGCCGAGTTTCAGCGCATCCTGCGCGCTGCCCGCATCCCGACCACGGTTCGCGTCGAGCGGGGGATCGATATCTTTGCCGGATGCGGACAGCTGCGCGCCGACGAAGCGCGCCAACGCGGTCCCGCCCCTGCGCTCGCCGGTAAGCCGGCCGCGCCACTTGCCGCCCGCCGCTGACCCCTCGCCGCTGTGGTTGACAGGTTCGGCGACGTTCTGGTTCTCTCAGGGCGGGCAGCGAGGAGATAGGCGCCGGTGCGCGGTAGGGGCCGGCCCACTCTTTGCCTCTTCCCCTGAAAGGAGCGAACGATGCCCCGCGTGCTGACTGGAATCCACCATGTCACTGCGCTCTGCGGCGACCCCCAGCGCGCGATCGACTTCTACGCTGGAACGCTCGGGCTGCGCTTCGTCAAGAAGACTGTCAACTTCGATGCGCCGCAGGTCTATCATCTCTATTTCGGCGATGCCGAAGGCACTCCCGGCTCGATCATCACCTTCTTTGCGTGGCCGGACGCGGCGCGCGGCCGGCGCGGCGCAGGCCAGCTCACCAGCATCGCATTCGCCGCACCGCACGGCTCGCTCCCGTTTTGGAAGCGCCGCCTCGAGACGCATGGCATCGCCGTTGTGGGCGAGGAGGAGCGGTTCGGCGAGATGCTTCTCCGATTGCTCGACCCTGATGGGCTGGAAATTGAGATCGTGGCGAGCGACCATGCCGCAGCGCATCCTGTCTGGCCGGTCGGCCCGATCCCGACCGAGGTCGCCATTCGCCAGCTCTCTGGCGTGACTGCAACTCTCAGCTCGGTCGATGCCGCGGCGGACTTCTACGAAGCGGTGCTGGGATTCCGCGAGCGCGCGCGCGACGGCAGGCGCTGGCGCTTCGTGACTGGTCACGGCGGCGCCGGCGCCCTGCTGGATATTGTCGCCGCGCCGGAAGCGCCGCGAGGCCGGATCGCTGTCGGCCAGATCCACCACGTGGCGTGGCGGACGCCAAGCGATGAGGAAGCGCTTGCGTGGCGCGAGCAGCTCCTCGCCGCCGGACACGCGGTGACGCCGATCCTCGACCGGCAGTACTTCCGCTCGATCTACTTTCACGAGCCGGGCGGCGTCCTCTTCGAGATTGCGACCGACCTGCCGGGGTTCGCGCGGGACGAGCCGCTAGAGCAGCTTGGAACGCGGCTGATGCTGCCGCCGTGGCTGGAGCCATACCGCGCGCAGATCGAAGAAGCGCTGCCCCCGGTGCAGCTTCCCGTCGTTCGCTGACCGGAGCGCACGCCCCATCGAGGGAGAGTGCCGCGCACCGCGTCGGAGACGACGGAGCGCCACGGGGTGCCGAAGAGGCAGCAGCGCCGATTTCTGCGAGAACGGCGGCAGTATCGCGACAGCTTCAGCCCTATCATCTAGCAGTCTGTCCATCACCATCCCACCACTGCCTGGAGGCCGCGCTGATCACGCTCACCATTGATGAACTGGCGCCGCATGATGCCCAGCGCTTGCTCACTTCGCTCATCATCCCTCGGCCGATCGGCTGGGTCTCGTCAGTCGGCGCAGACGGAACGCGCAACCTCGCCCCTTTTTCGTTCTTCAACGCCGCCGGCGGCCCGCCGCCGACGCTCCTGCTCTCGATCGGTCAGCGGCGAGGCACGGCGAAGGACACCCTGCGCAACGCCCGCGAGACGGGCGAACTTGTCGTCCACCTCGTTGATGAAACGCTCGCCACAGCGGCTAACCTCACGTCAGGAGAGTGGACATACGAGGTCGACGAGTTCGATGTAGCCGGCCTCGCCGTCGTGCCAGCGGACCTCGTGCGCCCGCCCCGGCTGCGCGACGCGCCCGCAGCGATGGAATGCCGCGTCACCCAAATTATTCCCGTCGTCGATACGCCCTACACCCTCATCCTCGGGCGTATTCTGCGCATTCATCTGCGCGAGGGGCTGCTCGCGCCGGATGGGCTCGTCGATGCGCGGGCGCTGCGGCCGGTCGCTCGGCTTGGACGAGAGGAGTGGGCGACGCTCGGAGAAATCTTTTCTCTTGCACGTCCTTCCGAATACCCTCGATAAGACTCTTGTTCCTCATTAGGAGGGGGACTTGTTCCGATCTAGCGTTGCGCTCATCTCGACGTTCCTTCTTGCTGCTGCCTGCGCCCCTGCCCCGGCGCCAGTGACGACAGGCCAAGCGGGGAGCACGCCGCCGACTGCCCCCACCGCGACCCCTACGACAGCGCCCCCTGCCGCCACCCCTACCCCGGCTGCTCAGCCGGCCGCCGGCGAAGTGCGGTTCGTTATCGCCACGGGGTCGAGCGAAGCGCGCTTCCGCGTGACCGAGCAGCTTGCGGGCCGCAATCTGCCGAACGACGCCGTGGGCGCTACCAAAGAGGTGTCGGGAACGGTGGTCCTCCGCGGCAATCAGGTCGTTGCTGAGCAGTCGCGCATCACCGTCGATATGCGCACCCTCCGCACCGACCAAGCGCAGCGCGACAACTTCATCCAGCGCAATACCCTCGAGACGGACCGTTTCCCCACGGCAACCTTCGTCCTTCGAGAGATCCGAGGCGTCCCGATCCCGCTGCCAACCTCGGGGCAGTACACCTTTCAGCTCGTCGGCGACCTGACGATCCACGGCGTTACTGTCCCGGCGACGTGGGAGACGACCGCCACCTTCACGCCCCAGCAGGTGAGCGGCCAAGCCAAGAGCGCTTGGAAATTCGCCGACTTCAACCTGACCCAACCGCGGGTCCCGCTCGTCCTGTCGATTGAGGACAACATTCGCCTCGAAATCGACTTTGTCGCCACCCGCGCCGGGACCTAGCTTCCCTCGGCCGTTCCACGGCTGACGCGGACCGCCGCGAGAAAGGCGGCTGCCTTTCGGCCGTCCGCCCGAACCGTGCGACGGCGCAGGGTCGGCACGAACCCGACGCCTCTCATCGGCGGCGCCCCCGCCGACGCGGCTCCCGGCGCTCCGGTCTCCCTCGGCGGGGCGCGCCCCTCGCTCCATCGCCTTGCCGAGCCTCCTGCTCGGCTGGACATTTGTCGTCGGCATCGGCTGCTGAGCTTGCTCGTGGGAAGGGAATAGGCATCCACTCGGGAAACGGCCGCCGCAATCGGCGGGCCGGACAGCCGGTGCCCGCGTGAAGCTGGCTTCGGCAGCCTCGATATCCTGCGCGCGCCCGCCGCGCTGTGGCGCTGGCATGCGCGAAGCGGCCGGGACGATCGGCTACACTCCGACGATACTATCCCGGAGCGACGCCGTGCCGGGCCCTGCTAGCGGTGAGCAGTATCTGCGCGATTTCCTGCGGATCGCGCCGCTCTCCCACGCCATGTTCCGCGCAGTGGAGGCGCTCGCGTTTCGCCAAGTCGAGCTAGAGCACCCGGTGCTTGACCTCGGCTGCGGCTTTGGCGAGTTCGCGGGCGTCGTCTTCGATCAACTGGAGATGGGGATCGACATCAATGAAGCGGATCTTGATCTCGGCCGGCGCAGCAACAAGTATCAGCGGATGCTCTGGTCAGATGCCCGCCGGATGCCGTTTCAATCCGGGAGCTTCGCCACGGTGGTGTCGGTTAGCGTCCTCGAGCACATCCAGAATGTGCCGCGCGCGCTTGCGGAGGCAGCCCGCGTTCTCCGGCCGGGCGGGCTTCTTGTGGTCACCGTGCCGACAGAGGCGATGTACCGCCATCTCTTTTTCCCCCGGCTCTTCCGCGCGCTGGGGCTGCCTCAGCTTGCCCGGTGGTATCTTCGCGGCCACCGGCTGGTCTTCAAGCACGTGACAATTCGGCCGGCGGACTGGTGGAAAGAGCAGCTGAGTCTGGCGGGGTTCGTCATCGAGCGCTGCGAGGGGACCATCTCGCCGCGCGTCATGCAATTGCATGACCTCTTTCTGCTGACAGCGTTTCCGTCGCAGCTGGCCAAATGGGTCACGGGCCGCCGGCTGCTGATGACGACCGGGCTGCGCGCCCGGCTCTTGCCCCTAGTGTTTGGTCGGTTGATCCGGCTCGACCGCGCCTCTGCGATCAATCTGTTCATTGTCGCGCGCAAGCGGCGGGAAGGATGATGGAAATCTGGGTATTGAATGGGCCAAACCTGAACCTGCTCGGCATCCGCGAGCCGGAGATCTATGGCCGGCTGACCCTCGCCGACCTGAACGCTCGGCTCGCCGCGACGGCGCGCGAACTGGGCGCGACGCTCGAGTTCTTCCAGAGCAACCACGAAGGAGCGCTGATCGATCGCCTCCAAGCCGGTCACGGCCGCGGTCTTGCCGGCGCGATCTTCAACCCGGGCGGGCTGACTCACACCAGCATCGCCCTTCATGATGCCATCAAGGCGGTCGACTACCCGGTCATCGAAGTGCACCTCTCGAACCTGGCGCGCCGCGAGCCCTGGCGGGCCCACTCCTACATTGCAGCGGCCGCTGTCGGCACAATCGCAGGGCTGGGCTGGCGCGGCTACGAATTGGCGCTCCGCTACCTTGTCGCCCGCGCTGTCGAACAGCAGGCTGCTTCGTCCGGGGGACCCGATTGACGGGCGGTCAGCCGCCGTCTGGCGAGAAGGGCTCGACGTCCGGCGCCTCCTTCCGAGAGTCCGACCCTTGGATGAACGTGACGAGGGGCATGAAGTAGCCAGCTCCAGGCCATTCGTTCCCCTCCCTGGCGGCATCACCGTCGACGCACCCCGACCGCGAACAACGACGGCCACCACACGTCGGCGCCCCCGTTGCTGAGCAGCGTGCTACGATTGCGTTCCCAGCTTTGATGTTTGGAGACTCAGATGAGCAGCGCGCCGTTCCGCAAAGGCTACGTCGACACCTCGTACGGCCAAATCCACTACCGAGAGGCAGGGACAGGTCGGCCGCTCGTCCTGCTCCACCAGACGCCCAGTTCGTCGGCGATGTGGGAGCCAGTCATCCCCCTCTTTGCCCAAGAAGGCTACCGCTGTGTCGCCTTTGACATGCTCGGCTTCGGCAACTCGGCGATGCCGGCGACCAAGCCCTCCGGACGCGACTACGCCCAAGCGATGGTCGAAGCGGCGCGTGGGCTGGGCATCGAGCGCGCCGATATCGTCGGCCACCACACCGGCGTCACAATTGCGCTGATCCAAGCCGACCTCTTCCCGGAGACCGTCCGCAAGCTCGTGCTCTGGGGAATTCCCTTGCTCCCCGAAGCGAGCATGGAGCGGCTCCGGAATGAAGGCCCTTCCACCTACAGCGAGGATGGCTCGGAGCTCGTCCGGTTCTGGGTCAATCGGCGGCGGATGAGCCGCCCCGGCGCAACGATCGAGATGTCGATCCGCTGGATGATCGAGCGGCTGCAAATGGGGCTGAACACGCATTGGGCCCACAACGTTGTCGGCGAAACCGATCACGCGGCGCTGCTTGGACGGCTGAAGCATCCGATCCTGCTGATGTGCGGCCAGCTCGATAAGTCGACCTGGCAAGCAACGCTCGATGCTAAGGCCCTGTTTCCGCATTTACCGTTTGTCGCGATCGAGAACGCCAGCCTCGATGTCGCCGACGAGTTTCCCGAGGCGTTTGTCCGCGCTGTTAACGGGTTCTTGTGCGAAGAGCTGCCCGACTGGGCATAGCCGGCCCTCCTGAAGACGCGCTCGCCGGGCCGCTCTGCCCCGCCTGCTGGCGCGAGCGCGCGGCGAGCAGCACCGCCTCTTGACGGCGTCGTTGCGGGCCTCCCGAGCGGGTATTCCTTCCGCTCCCCGGGCGCTCCTTCTCGGCCAGAGCGAGCGGGCATTTTGGGGTGAGGAAAGGGCGCGCGATCCTCGCGATGACCCTATCTCTGAATGTTTCTGCCATAAGCGCCCCCAGTGCATCAGCCGACGCCCGAGGACATCATTGCGAACGAAGTTTCTTCTCCGGTGGACTGAGCGCAGCGGCACGATCCAGCAGCGCCGGCAGGAGCTCCAGCGCTCGCCGACGCTTGCCCACTCCCTGAACCGAACCGCTCCGGGCAGCGCCGTTGCAGAACGCTGACGCGACCACAACCCCGCCTCACCTCCCGCCCTCCGCGCCCTGTCCTCCCGACAACACTGTTGCGCGGCAGCCGCAGCAACCCGCTCTGTTCAAGACCGGCGCTCTCAAGAACGCCTGCGCCGCCACATTTGGGAGCACCCGCAGGCAGCACGGCTTGCGATAACCATGACGGCACAAACCCGTATCTTCCGCAGGACGATGCAGCGCGCTAGGATGCCGGCAACGCTGCAGGAACGGTCTATGTTCGCGATCGGCGCGGCGGCTTCCACGTGCGAGGGCGACGAGAGGAGACGCTCTCGCCGCTCAGCTGGGCTGCGACATCACAGCGGAGGGCGAGGGACGGCACTGCCGGCGCTACCCCGCTTCCCGCTCGCCCCAGGCGGCATCAACGAGCGCCCAGAGCCCGCCGGAGACGAGCGAGTGCCCCCCGAGCACCACCGGCAGCGGCGCTTCGCGCGCGGCGCGGGTGATCCGGGCGGCAAGCGGATCGCAGATCAGTTCCCAGTTCCCAAGGTCAGATTGAAAGCGATCTTCCGTTGACAGCGTGAGCCCCAGATGCGCAAACAGGACGCGGCTATCGAGAAACGCCGAGTCGGCGAGCCGACCGAGAGCGGCGAAGAGCGCTTCCGGCCCCAGCGCCTCAACATAGAAGCCGAGCAAGGAACGGGCGTCCTGGATGCGGCTGTCCGCCTTCATCCCCCGTTCCTCGGAGAAGACGCGCACGCGCGCTAAGGTTGCTTTCTCGAGACGCTCCCACGTGGCGCTCGAGACACGGCCTGCGACAATTACCTCCTTGCCGAGCTGAGTGAAGGGACGCATCGCCCGCCGCACTGTCGAATCATCCAGCCGGATGGACTCGAGATAGGCGGCTGTCCGGTCGCCGACACCGCCATGAACCTGCATCACAATCAGGTCCGTCGGCGTATCGAGGTCGAACTGGGTGGTGGCGTTCCGCTCAAGCAGACACACCGGAAGGCCCGCCTCCTGCTGGAGCAACCGCGCCAGCGGGTTGTCGATTGCGGGCAGGGGAATTCGGTCGAGCGCGCGCGCCGGCGTGACGCCGATGAGGTCAGCCGAAAAGAGGTTGTTGGTGATCACCAGCGCATCCGCAGCGCACAACTGGTCGGCGATGGCTGCAAGGTCGGCCGGGGTGATGAAGGGCAGCGCGCCGCGGCTGAAATAGAGCACCCGCGTAAGCCCATGCCGGGCGACCAGTTCGGCGAGGCGACGGCCGACGTGGAATGGCGCCGTTCCCGCCTCGACCTCGACCTCAGGGGGAACCGCTGCCGCCAACGCCGGCCGGTCGGTGACCAAGAAGGAGCGCTCGAAGGCACCGCTCGCCCGCGCCGCCGCAAAAAGGTCGAGCGCGATTGCGTCGTGGGCGCCCGCGACCAGTTCGGCTGCGGGCCCCGGCTCCATGCCGCCAACGAAGGTGACGAGCGCTGGTCCGTTCACCGGCATGACAGACACCCCTCCATCCCGGCAGTATACTCACCTCGGTTGCTGGTGCTCGCGCCAGCGAGCGCTTATTCTCCGCGGCTCCCCGCCGAGGGGGAGGAGAACGCCATGTCCGACGTGCTCGATCTCCTTCGCGAGCGCGGCTTTGTCAAAGAGATCTCGAATGAAGCCGGCCTCCGCGCCGCGCTTCAGCGCCCGATCACCGTCTACAACGGAATCGACCCGACTGCCCCCAGTATGCACGTGGGCCACCTGATCGGGATGATGGCCCTAGCGCATCTGCAGCGCGCGGGACATCGGCCGATTGTCATCGTCGGCGGCGGCACCGCGCTCGTCGGCGACCCGAGCGGCCGCACGAGCGCCCGCCAGCTCTTGTCTAAAGAGACCGTCGACGCGAACCTCGTTGCGCTGCAGCGGCAGGTCGCGCGCTTCCTCGATTTTGCGGAAGGGCGCGCGCTGATGCTGAACAATGCCGAGTGGCTGCTCAAGCTGGGCTACATCGAGTTCCTGCGCGACATCGGCCGCCACTTTACGGTCGGGCAGATCCTGCAGCACGAGACCTACCGCGAGCGGCTCGCCGGCGAGGGACTGAGCGTCATCGAGTTCAACTACGTTCTGCTCCAAGCCTACGATTTCCTCCATCTCTTCCGCGAGTACGGCTGCCTTCTGCAAGTCGGCGGTTCTGATCAGTGGTTCAACATCCTCGCCGGCGTCGACCTCATCCGGCGCGAGACGGGGCAAGAAGCGTTTGGGCTCGTCTGGCCGCTGCTCCTGAAAGCTGACGGCACAAAAATGGGGAAAACCGCCTCCGGCGCGATCTGGTTGAGCGCGGAGCTGACCAGCCCGTATGACTTCTACCAGTACTGGATCAACTGCGACGATGCCGACGTCGGACGCTTGCTCCGGCTGTTCACATTTCTGCCGCTTGATGAGATCGAGCGGCTGGAAGCCCTGCGCGACGCCGAGATCCGCCATGCCAAGGAGGTGCTGGCCTACGAACTGACCGCGCTTGTGCACGGAACCGCCGCCGCTGACCAAGCGCGGACTGCAGCGCGCGCGCTCTTCGGCGGTGAGGGCGACCTCGCCGCCGCACCGACCGTCACTATTCCCGCTGCCGCCCTCGCCGCTGGAGTGACAGCGTCGCATCTGTTTGTGCTCGCTTTCGGCGACACGCGAGCGGCGATCAAACGGCTCATCGAGCAGGGCGGCGCTTCAATCAACGGCGAACGGGTCGCCGGCGACCCGAAAGTCGACACCAGCTGGCTGCGCGACGGCGCCTTACTGCTCCGCAAGGGGAAAAAACAGTATAAGCGCGTGGTGCCCGTCTGAACGCGGCCGGTTGAGGCCCCCGCGCAGAGAGCGCGCTCGCCGGCTGCGCCCTCTGCCGCCTCGAAGCGGGCGCTCACCCTCCAGCGACTGCTCTTGGCTGTGCCGTGATCCCGGGAAAGCGCCCCGCCCCGCGAGAGGCGGACGCGGCGCCCTACCGCTCACGCCGTTGGGGGAGCAGAGGGCTTGTCGGAGGACGCCGGCGGCGGCGTCTCCGTTCCAGAGACGGCCTTCCGAAATTCGCGAATGCCGCGGCCGATCGAGCCGAGCGCTTCCGGGAGCCTGCCGACCCCGAAAATGAGCAGCACGATCGCCAAGATGAGAATCAGCTCCATCGGACCGAGCTGGGGAAAGAACATATCCGCCTCCCTTTCGTCTCGATCATCACGAGTCGAACCGCGCGCTGTCCAGCGACAAATTTCCTAGCCAATTTCGGTCATCCCTGGGCGAGAAGCGCCGCGTCTGGTCTCGTAGAATGTCCACAAAATACTCTTCGAGAATGGGCGGGAGCGCGCGGAGGCCAGCCTCGCAACGATCGAGCCTGACGCCAATCGAGACCGCCCGGCAGGAGGAGCGAGCGATGCAACTGGGGATGCAGACGGGCGCCTCCGTGTGGCCCGGGATCACCTACGAAGAGGCCGTCGAGCAGCTCACGTGGCAGGCACGCTTTGCCGACGAGGCCGGCTTCAAGCGCCTCTGGCTCGTCGAGCATCATTTCGTCGAGTTCGCGATGGCCGGCGCGCCGAGTGTCATTCTCGCTCACTATGCCTCGATCACCAAAACCATCAAGCTCGGTTATGCCGTTGCGGTGCTGCCGCTCCACCATCCGGTGCGGCTCGCCGAGGAGATGGCGTGGCTCGACCAGTTGAGCAAGGGACGGATGATGCTCGGCATCGGCCCGGGCTTCAGCCCGCTGGAGTACGGCGTCTTCGGCGTCGACCTTGAGCGCAAGCGCGAGTATGTCGAGGAGGGGTTCCAGATCCTGAAATTGGCGCTCTCCGGACAGCCCTTCACCTACGAGGGGCGGATCTGGCGTATCCCGCCAGTCCAGATCCATCCCGGCCCCTACCGGGGTCGGACGATGCCGTTCTATATGGCAACCTCTTCCCACGACTCCGTCGCCCGTGCTGCCCGCTGGGATGTGACGCCGCTGCTCGGCTTCCGGCCGATTGAGGTCTTAACCGATCAGATCCAGCTCTGGCGGAGCGTCCGCGCCGAGATGGGCGACACGCGCGAGGAGATCGACCGGAAACAGAAGGAGATCGGCGTCTTGCGCCGGATCGTCGTCGGCGCGACGGACGCTGAGGCGCGCGCTGTTGCCGAGGCAGGCAGCCTGCAGTTTGCCGAAGCGATCCGGCGGCTGAACACCGCCGCGGGCGAGAGCAGGCCGCGCGCATTCGAAGCGCTCGGTCCAGACGGCCGGCGGGTGCTGGTGCAGGATGTCAACGAAGAAGACCAGCGCGCTCGCAGCGCGCAGAACGCCGCCGCCGGCACGATCGCCGGCACTAAGTCGCACGTCATCGAGCAGCTGTACGCGCTTCAGGAGACCGGGGTTGGCCATGTTCTCGCTGGATTCGGCGGACGCGGCGTGCCCCACCGCGAAGCGCGCGCCAACCTCGAGATGATCGCGAGCGACATCTTGCCGCTCTTTAACGACTAGCTGCCGGACCGATGGCGGCCCGATACCGACCGTGCGCTGACCGCCGCCACGCGCGAGATGGACCCAGCGCGCCGCGAGCGGCTGCTGCAGGAGGCAGCGCGCATCCTCGCCGAGGAAGTGCCGGTGCTCTTCCTCGTCCAGCAGACCTCCCTCAGCGCGTGGAGGCCGAAGGTGACGGGGCTGATCCCCCGCATTCCGGACGACATTCTGCTGGACACGATCGAGAAGGTACGCGAGAGCGAGCGCCCGCCGTCGCGGCGCGCGTGCCGCATCCAGCGGTGCCGGTCACCATCCGCGCTCAGCCTCTCCGCCCGCAAGCGCGACAGCCCCCTGCCGCGTCACCGAGTGATCCCTGCGCGGGGCGACCGCGCTCGCAGCGGCCAAAGCGCCGACGTTGCGCTCACGCCTCTTGCCGGATGGCCGCTCCTTGGCCACCCTCGCCGCACAGCGCGAGGCCAAGAGCGCGCAATCCCGTCCCGCTACCGAGCGCCACGGCGCTGCTCATGCCTCGGGGCGGGCATCAGTAGAGAAAGATCCCCATTCGGTGCAGCACGCTGACGACGTGGCCGCTCTGATGTTTGATTGCCTCCGCGAGATGCTCCGGGGTGACGAGCCCATCCCCGGCATACTGCTCAGCGCGCTCAAGAAAGCGCCGGCTGCCATACGAGTAGGGAAGCGTTTCCGGCAGCTGGGCAAGGCGCGGCTCCAGCTCGAACGTTGCTTCGCGGACATAAAGCCGCGCTTCGCGCTCGTCGCCGGGGAACGCCCCGGCACGGATCAGCGCGATCAGGAAATGATGTGTCCCGATTTGCCCATGGCGGAACGCGCGCGCCTCTTCTTCCGCGAAGTCGAGGATCTGCTGGGCTTCCGGGCTGTAACGCGAGCGATCCATCAGCGCCCCCACGCGACGACGCGCTCATTGCTGTAGGTGAACGTCAACGCGCGCTCGCCCGCAAAGACCGGGCGGAGGTTTCGGCCGTCCACGTCGATCGTGTACAGCTGCCACGACCCATCGCGGTCGGAGAGGAAGACAATCTGACGGCCATCAGGCGACCACGCCGGCGCAACGTTGTTGCTGGCGCGCGTTAGCGCCGGGCTGTCAGTCAGCAAGCGAACGCCGCCGCCTTCCGGCCGAATGACGGCGATGTCGTAATGGTCGTTGCGGTGGAGCGCGACCGCGATCAACCGGCCATCGGGCGACCATGCCGGGCTCGTAAACTGGCTATTGGTGCCCGGGATCAGCTGCGGCTCGCCGTCGCCTGTCACTTCGACAATGTAGAGGCCAATATTGCCGTCGAAGACGATCCGCCGCCCATCCGGCGACCAGCTCGGAGAAGAGCTGAAGGTCTGGCTCGGGAGGTCAAGGACGTCGCCTGTCGCCACATCGACGATGGCGATCGCGAAGTGATCTTCAAGGATCCAGCGCGGCCGCCGCGTTATCGGATCAAAACGCAACACGGGGTCCTGTTTGCCTTTCAAGATCGCGAGGCGCGTTCCGTCGGGCGACCAGACCGGACTGCGCACACCCGGCAACGCGACGAGCTGCCGCTCTTCGCCGGTGCGCAGGTCATGCACCCAAATGCTGTCGGGCCCGCCGCGGCCGAACGCGAGCAGGGTGCCGTCCGGCGAGATTGCAGGCTCATTCCCGGTCGTGATCACGCGCTCGCCCGTGCCATCCGCATTGATCGCAACGATCTCGCCCGCAGCAGTCTGGACATAGAACCGCCCCTGTAGCTGCTGCCCCGCGATCGGGACGGCCGGCAGGGGCGCCGGCGCCGGACGCCGGATCAGGTACGGCGCCGGCACGCGACGCAAGGTGTCGATCCAGTAATCGCCAAGCCGCGACAGCCGCGCCACGCCATCCGCGTCCAGCTGCAGCCGCGCTCGCTGGAACCACTGGACCGTCTGGCCTGCTTCGACCACCTGGTTGGTGAGGGGATAGCCGAAGAACTCCAGCCCGCCAAGCTGGACGAAGGTTGCGAAGAAGGGCCCCTCGACAGTGGTATTGGTTTCGCCGAAGTAGTAGGCGGCCCCTGTCAGGATACCGGGCGTCTGCCGGTCGGGGGTGAGGTCGAGCTTTCTGCCGAAGATCTCCTCGCCCAGCGTACCCGGCCGCAGCCGGCACGGCTGGCGGCCATCCTCGCCGCAGTCCCACTCGAGCCGCACTGTCTGAAAATATTGGACCAGCCGGTCGCGCTCGCGGAAGTCAGGCGTGCGGGGATAGCCGAGAACGCGCGGTCCGCCTTTTGCCCGATACCAGGCGAGGTACTCGCCTTGGACGTAATGGCCGGTTTCAGGGAAATACTCGAAGAGGGTCTGCCCGGCAGCCGGAGAGAGGGGCAGGAGGAGCGCAAGAAGCGCAGCAAGAGCAACGCGTCGCATCAGCGTCCTCCCGAGGCCGGCGTGCCCGCCGGCCGCGGCGTCACAACATCCCCATCCCGCAGCGTTGTGAGCCCGGAGACGATGACCGGCACCCCTTGATCAATGCCGCTGCGGATTTCGATATTGCGGTCGTCGGACACCCCGACCTCCACCGGGGTTTGCCGCGCTCGGCCGTCCACCACGGTAAAGACGACGTTTTGGTTGTTCCGCTGCACCACCGCCTCACGCGGGACAATCAGGACATTCGGCCGCTCGCGGGTGACGAGCCGCACCTGCGCGAACATGCCCGGCCGGAGCTTCCCATCCTGCGTGACTGGCTCGACGCGCACCGACACGGTGCGACTGCGCTGGTCGACTGTCGGCGCGATGCTCGCGATCGTTCCGCTAATCTCCTGGCCGGGGTAGGCAGGGACAGTGATGATCGCCGGCGTGCCAACGGTGAGGTCCGGCAAGCGCGTCTCCTCAACCGGCAGGACGATCTCGACCTCCTTAGAGACAATCGTGAGGATTGGCAGCTGCAGGGAGGTCGTCGAGCCGACGGGAGGAGGCCGGTCTGCGACGACGCCGTCGATCGGCGCGCGGATCGTCGCCTCGTTGACATTGATTTGCGCCAGCTCAACCCCAGCGGCCGCACTCGTCACGACGCCCCGCTGCGCTGCAAGGTCGGCCTCTGTCACCGGCTGAAGCGCTTTTTTCAGCTGCTCTTCGGCGATAACTACGGCTTGGCGCGCCACATCGACATCCTGCTGGGGCGGATTGATCCGGTTCCGCAGGTTAGCGAGCGCCGCATTGTAGTTGTTCGTCGCCTGTTCAAGCTGGACTGCTTCCGGCCGACGCCCCGCATCCGGCTCGAAAGCGATCCGGTCATAGGCGGCTTGGGCTTGCTTCAGCACTGCTTCGGCATTGGCGACCGCCACCCGCAGGGCTTCCAGTTCGGCAGCAGGCGGATTGAGGAGCTTATCCAGCCGCTCTTGGGCGCTGATCAAATTCGCGCGCGCGATCGCGATATCTTCGGGACGGGGGTTCTGCAGGCTTTCGAGGCGAGCTTGGGCCGACTGGAGGTTGCCTTGCGCCTGGCGCAGTTGAGCTTGAAGGGTCGAGCGGTCCAGCTCTACAAGAATATCGCCCCGCCGCACTTCCGACCCGATGTCAACGGTCACGCGCTCGACCCGCGCCGCAACCCGCGGAATAACGGCCACCTGCGCTTTGGCGCGCACATCACCCGTGTAGGAGAGCGAGGCTTGGATCGTGCCGCGCTGCGCGGGACGGATATCGACCTCGACCGCGCGAGCGGGCGTGGGCTGTTGCTGGGGCGGGCCGGATGCAGGGGCCTGTTGCGGTTGCTGGCAGGCAGCCACAACCAGAACAACCAGCGCGCCGGCGATGCCGGCACGCCTCAAGCCGCGAACTTTCATGAACGGGACTCCAAGGGGGCGGACGTTCGTTCTCCAGCGGGCAGGGCGAGCGCCGCAAGCACGTCCCGCAGCGCCGCCGCCAGCCGAGCGCGCTCGTCCGGAGGCAAGTGGTCAACCCGGTCGTTGAGCCGTCGCTCGCTCAACGGAAACAGCTGGCGCAGAAGCGCCCGCCGATCGGCGCTCAGTCGGACATGCACGACCCGGCGGTCAACTGGGTCTTCCTCGCGGACGATCAGCCCCTTCTCTTCGAGGCGGTCAAGAATGCCCGAGGCGGTAGGCGGGGTCACCTGCAGCAAGCGGGCCACTTCCGAGACGGTCGGGGTCTCCCCGCGCACCAGAAGCGCCAGCACTTTGAACTGCGGCATGGTGAGCGGCAGCGCCGCCCAATCTGACGAGGAGAGACCGAACAACGCCACAACGAGTTCGAGGAAAAGCGGCATCACCACTTCAGACACGGCGACAGCCTCACGGTACGCCCCGGACTGCTCGGCCGGACGCGCAGCCATCCCCGCCGTTTGGGCGCACCGGGTAGTGTACTCCGTGCGTCCGCGTTGCTGTCAACTCGCTTCCCGGTTGTCCTCCCGCTCGGCATCTGGCTCAGCGTGCTGAGCGAACGGCCCCGCGCCGGGAGCACGATCAGCGCTCGGCTGGGCGAACAGGGATATCATCGCCAATAGTTCGATGCAATGCAATGCTTTGCTCGCAGTACACGAATCGGGAGATCGATAGGAATTGCGCCGGCGCTGCGCTACACTGGCGCCGATGACGACGAACGAGGAACGCGCCGCCGACACCGAGGCCATCATCCGCTTGATCCGCCACCATGCGGACCTGCTCCAAGCGACGATCGACCCGGATGAGCCGACGTTGTTCGACCTGTCGATGGCCCAGTTCCGCACCCTCCTCACTATCGACCACACCCAGCCAGCGACAATCAGCGAGCTCGCGCGCCGGATGGGCGTCGGGCTGCCGGCCGCAAGCCACCTCGTCGACCGGCTTGTCACTGCTGGGTTCGTTGAACGCGCCGACGATCCTGCCGATCGCCGCCGCACGATCGCGCGGCTCAGTCCCTCCGGGCAAGCGCTCGTCGACCGCTTCAAGCATGGGCCGCTTCACGCCGTGCGCGCCGCGCTCGGCCGGCTCGACGCGCCAACGCTCCGCGCTTTGCGTCGCGGGCTCGAAGCGCTGGTCGCCGCTCAGCAGGCGGTCGCCGACGAGCATCGCCGTGAGCGCGCTCCGCACCCTGCCTCAGACATACGGGAGGACCTCTCGCGTAAACCGCTCCACGCGTTCCCGGCTGACCTCGGGCGAGGACCGGAAGGAAAAGGCAACCGATAAATGGCGGACCCCTACCGCCTCGAGCGCCCGGATCTGATCAATCACGTCGTCGCGCGTTCCAAAGATGGCAACCCCGGCAAGCTCGTCTGCTGGCACATCGAGCGGCGGCAGCGACTCCGGCAGGAGAGGCTGGAACCGCGGGTCGCCGACAGGAAGCCCGTACATCCAGTGAGAATAGCTGGGGTAGGCGAGTTCGGCGCGCGTCAGCGCCTCCGCCTCGGCGCGAGTATCGGCGACGAGCACAAAGCGATTGGTCGCTACCCGCTCCAGCAGCCAGGCAATCCGCGCTTCATCGTGGCCCGCCGCCCGCGCGGCCGCAGCATACTGCTTGAGCGCTTCGGTCGCTTGACGCGGCTCGCGATAGCCGACCAGAGGGATGATCCCATGACGCGCCGCAAACTCGATCGACCGGGGCGAGGTGACGGGCATGTAGAACGGCGGGCCGCTGCCATCCTCGCCGCGGCGCTGCACCGGCGGCGGGAAGACCCGGATCTCCGGAAAGCGCCAGTACGCCCCGTCGAAGCGGAACGACTCCCCGCGGAACGCCGCTTCAAGCACTGCGACGCCATCCTCGAACAGCTCGACCGCCCGGTCAGGGTCGGGGCAGAGCACTGCGGTCTCAAGCGGCGAATGGCCGCGCCCAATACCGATGTCGAGCCGGCCTTGCGACAGCCGGTCGACGAGGAGCAGCTCCTCAGCAAGGCGGATGGGATGATAGAACGGCACGAGCATCACGGCGCCGCCAAGCCGGAGGCGGCTGGTGCGCGCTGCAAGGTAGCCCAGCATCACCGCCGGCGACCCCGCCCCCGCCTGCTCAGTGAAATGATGCTCCGTCATCCACAGGTTCGCGTAGCCGTGTGTGTCGCCGTACCAGGCGAGCCAGGTGAGATAGTCCACCGCCTCGTCCCAGCTTGCGCCGGCCTTGATGCGCAGGCTCGCCGCAATCCCGATCTTCATTCCCTCCTCCGCGGAGCGAGCATACCACGTGCCGCGCGGTCAGCGGGCGGCGCGCCTCGATCTCCCGCTTCGGGGCGGTCGGAGCGGCGCAGACTAGGGTCTTTTCCTCGAGAATGAGCTGCAGCATCCGGTCGCGGACGAGAGCGGAGATTTCCGGCGCCTCTCATGCGCCTTCCCGCTCTTGACGCCCGACAGCGTTGACGAAGCGCCTTGCAAGACGGACAGCACGACCTGCCCGGGATGCCGAGACACCGCCGACTGCATGCACTTCGACGGTCCGCTTGAACTTCAGGCACTACCGACGCGAGCTCGGCTGTGTACCGCTTGCGCTGTCGGATAAGGTCGCCGGCAAAGCGAGCGTGGACTTCGTCATAGCGCTGCTGCTCCGGGCGGCGCGATGAGCGGCCGGGAGCGACCAGCGCCGCGATCGCCGCTTGGAAGTACGCACCGTGTGCCCGATTGGCGGCGTTGTTCACTCGGCCGGCGGCCGGTGCCGCCTCTGCGCCGGCGAGGCGTTCGGCGGCGCGTTCGAGAAACGAGAGCGCATCGGGAGGGAACGCCGCCGGGCGCTACGGCTGCCAGCGCACGTCGGGACGGCGAGCGGCCTGCGCCTCGTCGAGGCGTCCGACCGGCGTGGTCGTTGGCGCGGACCGCAAGAGGTCGGGGTCAGTGGCCGCTTCGGCGGCGATTGCGCGCATCGCCTCGATGAAGCCGTCTAAGGTCTCCTTGCTTTCGGTCTCGGTCGGCTCGATCATCAGCGCTTCATCGACGACAAGCGGGAAGTAGATCGTCGGGGGATGGTAGCCGTAGTCGATCAGGCGTTTGGCGATATCGAGCGTCCGCACGCCATGCTGCTGTTTCTGGCGGCTGCCGGAGAAGACGACCTCGTGCATGCAGATCCGGTCATACGGCAGGTCGTACAGATCGCGAAGCCGCGCCCGAATGTAGTTTGCGTTCAGCACCGCGTGCTCGCTCACTTCCCGCAGGCCCTCCGCCCCGAGCGAGCGAATATAGGCATACGCCCGAACCGCCATGCCGAAATGGCCGTAGAAAGCGCGCATCTTGCCGATCGACTTCGGCGGATGGAGGAAGACGTACTCATCCCCTTGGCGCCCCACCACCGGGTCGGGCAGGTAGTCCGCGAGCGCCGCGGAGGCGCAGACCGGTCCTGCGCCCGGCCCGCCGCCGCCGTGCGGCGTGGTAAAGGTCTTGTGCAAGTTGATGTGGAGGACATCGAAGCCGCAGTCGCCCGGCTTCACCTTCCCGAGAATGGCATTCAGATTGGCGCCATCGCCATAGAGGAGCGCCCCGTTCTCATGGACGAGGCGAGCGATCTCCTCGATGTTCGGGTCAAACAGGCCGAGCGTGCTCGGCTGGGTGAGCATCATCGCCGCCACATCCGGCCCGAGGAGCGCGCGCAATTGATCGAGGTCGACATTCCCCTCGCGATCGGCGCGGATCGGCTTGACGGTGAAGCCCGCCATGGCGGCCGTCGCCGGGTTCGTGCCGTGCGCCGACTCCGGCACAAGGACAACCGTACGGTCCATCTCGCCGCGATCGCGGTGATAGGCACGGATCATCAGGATGCCGGTCAGTTCGCCTTGGGCCCCCGCTGCCGGCTGGAGCGATACGGCGGGCAGGCCGCTGATTTCACCGAGCGCTTCCTGCAGGTTGTACATCAGCTCGAGCGCGCCTTGGACGGTCTCGGCCGGCTGAAGCGGGTGGATCTGCTGAAAGCCCCGCAGCCGCGCTGCCTCTTCATGCACCTTCGGGTTGTACTTCATCGTGCAGGAGCCGAGCGGGTAGAAGACGCTATCGATCGCGAAATTCAGCTGCGACAGCCGGACATAATGGCGGACGACATCGAGCTCACTCACCTCCGGCAGCGGCAGGTCCTCGCGCAGGAACTCGGGAGGAAGCGGCGGCGCTTCCGGCACATCCAAGCGCGGCAAGGCCACCCCGCGCCGGCCAGGACGCGAGCGCTCAAAGATGACCGGCTCGCTCATCGTCCCTCCACGATCGCTCGGGTTTCGGCTGCGAGCCGCTCGATCTCTTCACGGCTGTTCACTTCGGTGACGCAGACGAGCCAGCCATTGGGAATGCGGTCGGAGATGTCCAGCCCGCCGATGATGCCGCGTTCAAGCAGCCGCCGGTTCACCTCGGTTGGCGAGAGCGGCAGCTGGAGGGTGAATTCGCACCAGAACGGCTCCGGCCGCGCCAGCGTGACGCCCGGGATACTCGTCAGCAGCGAGGCAGCATAGTGAGCTTTGTGATAGCACAGCTCCGCCACCTCGCGGACCCCCTCTTTGCCGAGCAGCGCGAGGTAGATCGTCGCCGCCAGCGCCATCAGCCCTTGGCTGGTGCAGATGTTGCTCGTCGCCCGCTCGCGGCGGATGTGCTGCTCCCGCGCCTGGAGCGTCAGCACATAGCCGCGCCGTCCCTCGTGATCGACCGTCGCCCCGACGAGCCGTCCCGGCAGCTGACGGATGTACTTCTGCTTGCAGGCGAAGATCCCGACATAGGGACCGCCAAACTGAAGCGGCACGCCGCAGGACTGCGCCTCACCGACGACGATATCGGCTCCATAAGCGCCCGGCGGCCGCAGCAGCCCAAGCGAGAGCGCGTCGACCGATACGACGAAAAGCGCGCCGCCAGCGCGCGCGGCATCCCCAACGCGATCGACGGGGACGAGAAACCCTTCAAACGACGGCTGCTGAATGGCGAGGCAGGCAAGCTCCTGCGCCTCTGGGGGAGACGCCGGGTCAAAGCGTTCAACGGCGATCCCCTGCGGGACAAGATAGGTTTCGACAGTGCGAAGGTAATCCGGATGGACACTCGCTGCCACTGCCACCCGCGGCCGGCCAGTGATGCGCACCGCCATCAGCGCTGCCTCGGCAAGCCCGCTCGCGCCGTCGTAGACCGAGGCGTTGGCAACGTCCATGCCCGTGAGGAGAGCGACAAATGACTGGAATTCGTACATCGCTTGGAGCGTGCCCTGCGACACCTCCGGCTGATAGGGCGTGTACGAGGTGTAGAACTCGCTGCGGCTGACAAGCTGCCAGACCGCGCTCGGAATGAAGTGGCGGTAGGCGCCCGCGCCCAAGAACGACGGTATCCGGTCGAGGGGCATATTCCGGTCTGCCAGCCGCTCAAGATGGGCGAGGATCTCCAGTTCCGACATCCCTTCCGGAAGGCGCAGTGGCGGATTGCGCAGCGCGGCGGGAATGTCGACGAACAAGTCCTCGATCGACGCGACACCGATCGCCTCCAGCATCTGGCGGCGATCCTCGTCGGTATGCGGCACGTAACTCGTGCGCAAGCGGCGGGTCGTCTGCGGTTCGACAGTCGTCACGCGGTGAGCGCTCCATAGGCGGCAGCGGTGAGCAGGTTCTCCCGTTCGGCCGGGTTCGACGGCCGGACCCGGAGCATCCAGCCTGCGCCGTACGGGTCAGTATTGACGAGCTCAGGCTGCTCGCTCAGCTTCTCGTTCACCTCGATCACCTCGCCTGACATGGCCGAGAACAGCTCCGAGACGGCTTTGACCGATTCGATCTCGCCGAACTTCTCGAACTGCTTCACCTGCGTGCCGACGGCGGGGAGATCGATGTAGACCACATCACCAAGCTGCTCGCTTGCAAACTCGGTGATCCCCATCGTCACCGTGCCATCGTCGTTGAACCGAACCCATTCGTGCTCTTTGGTGTACCCAAGATCTTCCGGGATGTTCACGTTCTTCAATCCTCACTCGGGTGATCGGTCGGATGCCGATGACGACGAAAGACCTCGCGGGGCGAGGTAAAGATAACGGCGCACCGGCACACATGCAAGGCGGTGACAACAGCGGCGAGAGCGTGGCAGCGGGTTTCCGCGTTTGGGGGTCATGCCTCGCCACACCTCATAGACATCGCCTCAACCGCACCGATGCGGCTCGCTCGGCCTCCTGAGCAGGGATACGCTTTAGATTAAACGGCGGCATCAACGCCGTCGCCGGGACGCGGCGACGGCGGTTCGGCCGGCATCTTCCCCCTTTCGGCGGCGGCTGAGGCGAGCCCTAGCGCTACGCGGCTCTCCTTGCGAACAGATGCCGCCCGCGACCGGACCGTTCTCTTCTGGAGAAGGCCTGCTGCCCCGGCGCACTGCAGCGCGGATTGGCAGGCCAGAGAAGCAGGCGTACAATGCAGGGAAGCGCCGATCATTGAAGCAGGGAACGAGCCGATGCCGAGCCAGCCGATAGCCCCGCAGAACCGCCTTTTCAGCACCCCGGCAGATGGCGACTGGGTCGCCGCCGCTGCAGGAACGATTGTCCCGCCGGGCGTCACGCTTCGGGTGATGCTTGTCGGCGAGCACATGGTCATGCTCGAAACGCGCTGGCCTAAAGGAGCGGTCGGCGTCCTCCACGAGCATGACGACCATGAGTCGATCGGGTATCTCGTCAGCGGCCGGATGAAGCTGACCATCGGCAACGAGGAACGGATCGTCGAGGCCGGCAGCGCCTGGCTCCATCCTCCGGGGGTCCTCCATCGGGGCGAGGCGCTCGAAGACAGCGTTCAGATCGAAGTGAAGTCGCCGCCGCGGCGCACGTGGTAGGGGACGCCGCTGAGAGCCAGCCTCCTGCTCCTCAGCGCGATCTCGCCTCGCAGGAGAGGATGTCCGCGCCTCATCGAGAAGCGCAGCATTCCGGATGATGCGCCGACAGCCGGCGGAGCGAGGCCAAGATAACCGCCCACTCCGTGCCTGTGAAGAGGCCGGCTGCTAGGCGCATCCTCCCCGCCGCTCCGAGCGTCTGACCCCGGATCGGAGCTCGTGAAGGGCACGCCGCCGGTCCGCGCTCGAAGCGGCGCCGCAGCAGAGCGGGCACCGACAGCCATGTTCCAGCCGGCGCCCCCTTAGGACGAGCGCCCGCCGCTCGAACCGCGCTTTAAGAAGACGTTCGACGGAGTGGACACCCTCCTCGAGAAGCGCCGCACTGTCTTGATCTTTTTGCTGCACTGGTTTCAGCAGCGGCCCCTTCCTGGCCCAGGATGCTGCGGCGCTCCCCTCAGCGAGCGCGTTCCGGCCCTCTCTCGCTTCGGCCTCGTCGATGCCGACAGCAGGCGTGATCCCAGAAGTGAGCCTAGGCTCGGCTGCCGGCAGCCCCTCGCCTTTGCCGACCCCGCCGGCTCGTCGCGGCGATGATGCCGGGGGGCTGCCGCCACCCTCCGAAGGGTGCGGGTCGCGCCCGTGCTGCGGCCGGCAGTGCTGCCCATCTGAATGCAGGGGTCTGGGCCGAGCGCCGGCGAGCTAGCGCACTTCGGCAAGCTGCGGCTGGTGGAGCAGCCATTGGCGGGCGGGGCTGCTCCAGATGACGTTCCAGCGGCCGCTGAAGCGGCGCGTCGACTGGCCGGAAGGAGTGCGCTCCGTCACCGTCAGATTAACGGAGGCGGCGTTCTGGCCGGGGATAAGCGACGCTTCGGCGCGGATCTCAGTCGTGGCGGCAACTCCCTCGACCCAGCGGTCGTACGGGTTGGCGGCCTGAAACTCGGGGGAGAGGAACGTATAGGCGTCGCGGAACTGCCGCTCGTTGAGCAGCTGGTAGAAGCGCTCAACGGTCTGCGGGATTGCCTCGGGGATGCCCCGCTCGTCGCGCGCAATCCGGTCGAGGGTTGCGCCGATCAAGCGATAGCGGGTCTCGCTGATGCCGCTCGGACAGCAGTTCGCCTCCCAGCCGGCATAGATCGGCTCAAGCACGACAAGCTGGCCATTCGTCGCCCGGGCCCCCAGCTTATAGCCGGTGAGCGAAGTGGCAAAGACCGGTTCGCGGTCGCCCGCGAAGTAGATTAGATAGCCGACGGTGCCGGCGGTGCCGCCCGAGACGATCGGGATGATCGCTTCCTCCCGGCCATCGCCGGAGATATCGCCGTAGATGATGTCCTGAAGGTCGGCGAAGCCGGGGATCGAGCCGGGGGTCTTGAACTCGATGAACGGTCCTGCTCCCGCAAGGTAGGGCGGCGGAGGAGGATGATTGACCGCCGGCTCTTGACTGACGATCGTGTTCCAGTCGGCAGCGCGGAGATTGACCGTCGAGGTGTTGCGGACGGGGGTCGAGGTCGCCGTGCCGGGACGCACTGTCCCGGTGAGGGTGGGCGACACGGCCGGCGTGGCTGTGCGCGCCGGGGTTGTCACGGCTGTCACTGTCGCTGTTACCGTCACAGTTCGGGTGACGGTGCCGGTGGCGACAACCGTTCCGGCAGCAGCCGCAGTTGGCGTGCGCGTTGGGGTGGGGGTCTGGACAGGAGTAGGCGTCGCGGGGGGGAGGGGGGTGATCGTTGCGGTCGGCGTGGCAGCCGGCGCGAGGAGCTGAGGGAACTGGCCAACCGGAAGGCAGCCGGCTGCGAGGAGCACGGTCAGGCCGATGCTGGCAAGGGCGCGTCGGTTCATTGTGGTCTCCGTCGTCCGCAGACAGGCTCGCCGCTGGCGTGAAGTGTAGCGGTCCGCGGAAGCACGCGGTTAGGGCAGGGAAATCCGCTCGCCATCGAGGCGCGCGAGACCGTCGGCAGCCAATTCTTCAGCCAGCGCGGCGATCCAGTCGCTATCGGCGGCGGAGAAGTCCGGCTTGATCGCCGCGCCAAGCGCCGCGAGCGGCAGCGACTCGCCCGGCTGCAGCGAGCGCAGCGCAGCAACGGCCCGCCCTCGGTACCAGCGGCGCGACCCCTCGAAGCGCGCCGGGCGGAAGCCAGCGCGCTGCTCCGCGACCGCCCGCCCTTCGCCGCGGGTGGCGCACATCGCGAGCGCAGGACAGAGCAGGCAGCGCGGACCGCGCGCCGCGCAGATCGTCGCGCCGAGGTCCATCAGCGCCTGATTCCACGTCCAAGCGTCGGCAGGCAGCGCCGCCTCCGCCACCTGCCACGCCTCGCGCTCTGTCAGGTCTGGCAGGCCGGCGACCCGGCCGAGGACCCGCCGGATATTGGTGTCGACAACCGGAACCCGACGCCGAAAGGCGAAGCATGCGATCGCGGCGGCAGTGTAGCGCCCGACCCCGGGCAGCGACTCCAACGCCGCGACGTCGTCCGGCAGCGCCCCCCCAAACCGCTCGACCGCAGCTTGAGCAGCGCGCTGGAGGCTGACAGCGCGGCGGTTGTAGCCCAGTCCCGCCCAGGCGCGGATCACCTCCGCTACCGGAGCAGCAGCCAGCGCGGCAAGCGTCGGGAAGGCGGCGAGAAAGTCGTGGTATTTTGGGATGACCCGGTCGACCTGGGTTTGCTGCAGCATCACCTCGGCGACGAGGATGCGGTAGGGATCGCGGGTGTGCCGCCAAGGCAGGTCGCGGCCGGAACTGGCAAACCACTCGAGGACGGCGCGGTGGAGCGACGCCAGCCGCTCGCTGGAGAACCAGAAGGTCATGCCTGACGATTCTACGCCAGCGCTCGACCGCCATTGGACGGTCTCGGTCTATGTTGTCAGCGCCGGGCGTGTGGCGCTTCATCCCCATCCGAAGCTCAGCCTCTGGCTGCCGGCGGGCGGTCACCTCGAGCCGGGCGAACTGCCTGACGACGCCGCGCTGCGCGAGGCCGAGGAAGAGACCGGCCTGCGCATCACTCTCATCGACGCCGCCTATGGACCACCGCTTCCGCCGCCGCTCCCCGGCCGGCTGCCGTGGCCGCGCCCGCTTGCTCGGCCGATCGGCGTTCAGCTCGCGCCGGTCGCCCCCGGCCACGAGCACCTCGACCTGATCTACGCCGCCCGCCCGCTGACCGCCGCGCTGCTCCCGCCGCTCGCGGGCGACTTCCGCTGGCTCACCCCCGATGAGGCGGAGGCGCTCGGCGCGCCGCCCGATGTCGTCGGCTGGGCCCGGCTCGTCATCGGACGGGAATAACCGAGCGGCGTTAGCCGACGCCGAGCCACGTCGCGAGCAGCGTGATCGTGACGATCGCGCCGAGGGTCGTCGCGAGCACCACCCCTGTGACAAAGCGCGGGGCAGCGCGAAACTCGGAGGCGAGGATCACCGTGAACACCGCTGTCGGCATCGCCGCTTGGAGGATCATCACGGCGCGCGTCACTCCCTGCAGGTCGAACAGGTGGACGAGGACGAGCGCCGCCCCGGTCCCGACGACCAGACGCATGACGGTGGCGACAGCGATCTCACGGACCTGAGCGCCGCCCCGGATATCGGCGAGCTGCAGGCCGAGCACCGCCAGCATTCCCGGCACCGCCGCCGCGCCAAGCAGCCCAGCCGCCCGCTCGACCACCAGCGGTACCGGCAGCGACCAGACGAGCACTGCCACCCCTGCCACCCCTGCGTAGCTCACTGGCGTCCGCAGGATGCTGAGCAGCGCTTGGCGCGTGCTCCCGACGCCGCGCGAGGCGAGGAAGACGGCAAGGGTGCCGGAGAGCAAGCTGTGAACGACAAAGAAGACGACCGCCCGCTGCAGGCCCGCCTCGCCGAACGCGAACAGCGCGATCGACAGCCCGAGGTTGCCGGCGTTCATGAAGACCGACGTCAAGAGAAAGGCGCTCGTGTGCGGACCATCCAGCCGAAGCAGCCGCGCCGCGACCCAGCCGAGCGCCAGCATCACCGCTGCGAGCGCCAGCGTGAAGAGCGCGATCTGAGCCGCCTCGTCCACTGCTAGGGTCCCTCCTGTCAGCCCGGAAAAGGCGAGCGCCGGGCTGAACAGATAGAAGACCACTTGGCTGAGCGGTGCCGGCGAAATCTTGCGCCAGCGGCCAAGAAGGTAGGCGGAAGCGACGATGACGAAGACCGGCAGAACGACGTTGACAAAGACGGTCAGCATGGCGCAGGCATTGTCGCGCAGCGGCGCGCCGACTGCCCGCTTCCGCTCAACGCGCCAAGCTGCCTGTCCATCCTGCCCTCAAGCGGCAAACGATCGCGCCGGCCTTGCGGCGCTCGCTGCTGCATCAGCTCCTGTCGTGCGCTTGCCAGCCGTAACCGCCCCGCGCGAAGTGGCCGTCGTTGCGAGGCCGCCGCAGGCGGCTGCGCAACTCCGCGTGCTCCGCGTCCCCTCCATGGCACAGGGATCGCTTGCATCGATCGGGATTGCCGCGCGCCGCTGGCGCGGCGCTCGCAATGACGGGCTGAATAGCCGCCCGGGATGGGTTCCCCCATACGAGCGTGCTCTCAAGAGCGGTGAAAAGCACCGCGCCCAGAACCACGTCATTGCGAGGGGATAGTCGGCTCTCCGGCGCTGCCCCTCTGGCATGAAAAGCGCCACGGCCAGAACCACGTCATTGCGAAAGGGATAGTCGGCTCTCCGGCGCTGCCCCTCTGGCATGAAAAGCACCGCGCCCAGAACCACGTCATTGCGAGGCCGAGGGAACCGAGGCCGTGGCAATCCCGGACTGACCTGCCTTCTGCTAAGAGCGTGAGTGCAACACACCAGATTGCCGCGCTCGCTCGCAATGACGGGATGGACGCCCACGCTGAGGCGCCCCGACCACGGTCGGCGTCGTTGCGAAGCGGCCGCAGGCCGCCGCGGCAACCCCGATCGCTCAGCCTTTTTCAAGCGATACAGGCATGGGCTCTGCATTGGACGGGATTGCCCCGCTCGCTGCGCTCGCTCGCAATGACGGGATGGGATGGCTGCCCCCATTGCGCCGCGCTCTCCGCGCTGCCGGCCAGAACAGTCGTCGTTTCTCTGGACAGTGCCGACCAGAACGAGCGTCGTTGCGAGGCGGCCGCAGGCCGCCGCGGCAACCCCGCACGGCGCGCCCACGAAGAGGGGCGGTTAGGCGGATTGGGCGGCAGCGGACTGAATTGCCGCGCTCGCTCGCAATGACGGGACGGGATGGGCGCCCGTCATTGGCTCGCCCCCAAGACGGTTCTCTGAAGACCGTTGGCGAGCGCCGCGACGAGGCCCAGCATCATTGCGAAGCCGAGGGAACCGAGGCGGCGGCACTCCCGTTCTCATCTGCGCCCGCCGTCCGGAAAGCCAACGCAGCGCGGACCCGCTCGGGGTGACAGCGGCGGGCATCATCGGGATGGTTGAACCTGCCCGCGGGCAGTAATGGCGGGAGACGCGGCGCGCTTACCAGCCGACTTCGAGTTCGAGGAAGCGGCCGACCAACTCACCGTGCGGATCGACGAGGACGACCGCCACGTCATCATCGGGGCTGACAGCGAGATGGAGCGGACGCGCCTCCTGACGCAGCAGGTCAGCAAGGCGGACCCGAGCGCGGGGGACGCTGCGGTCGCCGATGAAGATGAGCAGCCAGACGTCGCCGCTTGGCCGCGCGTCGCTCCGGGCGACGAGCCGCGACAGGACCGCCCGCGGCGGCAGCGCGCCGCGACCGCGGCTCGAGTCGAAGAGAACGAGGTCGGCGGGAACGCTCCCGCGGAAGAGGACGGCTGAGCGCGGCGCTGACGGCGCTCCCGCTGTCTCAGCGATGCTTGGGAAGGCTTCGACCGCTCTCATCAGTTGCAGCTCACCCGGCGAGGACGGCTGGGCGAGCGCCAGCAGCGTCATCGAACCGCGGGACGACAGAAAGCGGTCAGACCAGCCCGCCGGCAGCGCGTTCGCCACTACGACCCGCGTCTCGACCAGCTGGCCCGCTTCCTGGCGGACAGCGACGAACGCCGTCTCCGACGACGCCAGCCCCGCGGCGAGCGCCTCGCGAACGAGGAGACCCTTCAGGGCGCGTTCGGCGGCGGCGCGCCGGTTTTCGGGATAGACCGTTCGCGCTCCGGCAGCGAGGCTGGGGTCGTAGCCGAGGCGGGCGAGGAAGGCGCGCAGGTCGTCCGGCGCGAGGCTTGCGCCGACCAGATACTCGAGGGTCGCCACCCGGCGCGCGCCGAAGAAGGGCGCAAGCGCGATCGGCGCGGGAACCGCCTCGGTCTCGGCGAGAACGCCGGTCGGCCCGACCAATCGCGCCCGCAGCGGCGCGCCGTCCTCTGCCCGCGCCAGCACGACGCTCGCCCGGCCCGGTCGGAGGTCGCCGAGATCGATCTCGCACCACTCCGCGCCGCGCGCCGTACCGCCAGCCGCCAACTCGACTAGGGGGCGGTTCAGTGCCAAGCGGAGACCGCCGAGGACCGGCCCGCTCCAGAAGGCGAGCATCTCGTCGAGCGCGGTCGCGATGTCTTCGGCAGCAGGGTCGCTCGTCAGAAAGCGGGCAATGCCGCCGCCCCGGTCGGCGAGCTCGCCGGCGAGGAAGCTGTTCGGCGCGGCATCGATGCAGAGAACGCTGATTCGCCGGCGGTCCGGGCGCTGTGCCTCCTCGTCCGCAAGACGGAGGATGCGGGCTGCGTCGGTCACCTCGGCATCGGTGACGACGATGACATGCCCGGCGCGGCCGCTGCTCCGCGGAAGGCGGAGCGCCTGCTCGAGGGCGACGCCGAGCTCAGTGCCGCCGCCATCGCGCGCTGCCTTCAGGAACGCGACCGCCGCCCGGACATTTTCAGCGGTCGCCGGCTGCGGCACCGAAGCGAACCAGCGCGTTGTGGAGTGGAAGACGCCGAGGGCGAAGGTCGGCCGCTCGCCGGGCTCTTCAGAGAGCTGAGTCAAGAAGCGCTCGACGGCCCAATCGGCCGCGGCCCACTTCGGCCCCTCCATCGAGCCGGAGTGATCGACGAGAAGGATGACCTCGCGCGCGCGTTCGACGGCGCCCGCGACGCCGCCCGGCACGGTCGCCAGCGCGAGCAGATAGCGCCGGCCGCCGGCAGGCTGCTCGAAGAGCGCCAGCCCGCGCCCGGACGCTGGCCAGCGGAGGACACAGTCACGGTCCGGCAGCGCCTCGCCCTCAGCCAGCCGGACGCGCAGGCCGTCCGCTTCGGCGGTCAGCGCCAGGCGGTGGGTCGGGCTGGTCACCTCCGGCGCGCCGGCAAACCGCACGTCAAGCGCAAAGCGGTGGCCGGGGTCACGCACGAGAGCGAGCGGCTGCCCGGCCGCCGGCCGTGAGCCGGTCTCGTCGCCGCGGGAATAGCGCGGCGCGATCGTGAGCGGGACGCGGAGCGTCCAGGCGTCACCCTCGTCGCGGGCAAGCTGGACGTAGCGGGTGGTGACGGCCACGTTCTCGTCGGGCGGGATGCCGGCGACGCGCAGCGTGAACACGTCCGGCGACTCCCGCGTCAGCAGCGCCGCCTGGCGTCCCTCGGCCACCGCCTTGCCGTATGCCCGTTCGCTTGCCTCCCGCTCGGCGAGCGTCGCCACGATCGTCACCGTGCCGAAGCGGACCGTCACGCCCGTCACGGCGGCGTCGCCGGGCAGCGGAAAGCGGTAGAGTGCCTCGACGACACCGGCATGCTGGCTGCGGTCGAAGCGGTAGACATGAGTGAGGACAAGGTCGGCGAACGGCCCGACGACGCAGCCGGTCAGATCGGTGCGCCGGAGCGGGATGAAGCGGCCGGCCTCGCCAGCAATCTCGAGCGTGGCGACCGGCGCGGCCGGGGAATTGTCGAAGCGCGCGGTGCGAAACATCAGCCTCCCTCGCCGCCGGCGGCGGCTCTGGCAGGATCAACGCCGCCGGCCGCCGAGGGTTCCTCCCGGCAGCCGACCCCTCAGCCCCCGACCTGGATCGGACGCTCGAGGCGCAGCCAGGCCGGGCCGATCGGCGCGCCGCCGTCGCGCAGCCCGACCTCGATCCAGAGGTCGCCGCGTCCGGTGGGCACCCGGAGGGACTGCGTGTCGCGAACGAGCGCACCGCGCGGCCAGCGGTCAGTGGGATAGGTGCCGGCTGCGGGCAGCGCCTCACTCGCCGTCAGCACCGTGCCGTCCGGCGCAACGAAGCGCACCGCCACTGCCAGCGAACGGTCGACCGGCTCGACAGCCCGCCAGAAGAGGCGCAGCAGCAGCGGCTCGCCGGCCCGGAAGACGGTTCGCTCCAGTTCGAACCCCGCCAGTTCGATGGAGCCGAAGGCGGCCCGCTGGCGCTGGAAGCGGAACGCCTCTTCGGGAACGTCGCCGGGCAGCACCTCCAGCCGGCCGATGAGGACGTGGTCTGCTCCATCGAGGGTGCCGATCCGCGCGCCGTCGGGACGGTAGAGGCCGATCTCGACGGCATAGCGGCCCGGCGGCGTGCCCGGCGGCACTTCAACCCAGTAGGGGTCGACGATCGGCGCGCCGACCGGCCACTTCGTCATCGGAAAGACATCGCTGACCGGCCGCTTGTCCAGCTGGCCGTAGACTTGGTTGCCGGCGTTCAGGAAGTGGACAAACGCCCAAAGGTCCTCCCGCTGGCGCTCGAGGAGACGCCAGTAGAGCGTCAGCCCGACGACCTCGCCCGGCCGCGCCGCCAGCTTGTCGGTGTCGTAGCCCTCAAAGACGATCCCGCGCTCAAAGAGCGTCCGCCGGACGAAGCGGATTTCAGGCTGCTCCTCGAACCGGATCTCCGGCGAGAGGTCGTAGGCGTGGAGCCAGACGCCGCGCAGTTCCTCCGCTGGCCGCGCCGGCTCGGCGAAATCCTCGAGGAGACGGAGCACCGTCCGCGTCGGGTCAGCGAGATCGTCCTGCCAGCGCAACAGCCAGAGGCGCGGATGGCGGGCCGCGATCGCGTCGAGCTGGGAGGCGACTTCGACGAGCGGACGCTCGAGGTCGAGCAGCGGCCCTGGGGGCAGCGGATAGACAGCGCGCGGCGTCCGGGCATAGTAGCGGACGTTGGGCTCGGCATGGCCGCCGACAACGACGAGCGCGTCCTCCGGTCCTGCTTCCGCCTCGACCACCGCCATCGCGTCACGGAAGGTCTGGGCGGCGAGGTCGGCGTCGGCGGTCTGCTCGCCGCTTCCGAGGATGACGAGGGCAGCGAGAGCGCCGCCGGCAAGAACCGGCCCGGCACGGCGGACAGCGAGGAGGGCCGCTAGGCCGCCGCCGAAGGCGAGAAGCGGGCCGAGCGCCGCCGGCAGCAGGTAGCGCGGAGCGAACTTCGGGGCCGCGCCAAGAAGCACGAGCAGCCCGAGCGTTGGGACAGCGATCAGGGCGATGACGAGCAGCCCCGCCGTCCGCCGGCGGAGCGCCAGCCAGCCGATGCCGAGGGCGAGCAGCACCAGCCCCAGCCCGGCGACAATCGCTGCGCCGTCCGCGCCGCGCCCGACCCCCGCCGCGGCGGCGAGCAGGCTCTCCAGGAGGACAGCAGTTCGGTCGATGGGACCGCGAAAGTAGCTCGCGTTCTCGGCCGAGAGGCCGCGCGCGATCGCCAGCCACGGCGCGACGAGCAGCACAGCGACGCCAAGAGTGAAGAGCGCCGCGCCAGCGCGGACGACGCGCCGGCCAGCCAGCGCCGCGAGACCGAGCGCGAGTCCGGCAAGCGGCAGGATGGCGAGGAGATGGGTCGCCGTCGCGAGGGCGGCCGCCGCGCCGAGCGCCAGCCACCGCCGTGCCCCGCCGCGCTCCACCGCCGCCGCGCCCGCCCAGACCGCGAGCGCCACCGCGAGCAGCGCCAGCGCGTACATCCGCCCTTGGCGGCTGTGCCAGACGAGCCAGGGGGACCAGGCGGCGAGGAGCGCCACGAGGAAAGGCGAGGCGCCCGCCGACCGGCTGAGGAGCGCGCGCGCAACCGCGGCGGCAACGACGATCGTCAGCGTGCCGGCGAAGGCAGCAGGCAGCCGGAGCGCGAATTCGGTATCGCCGGCGAGCGCCATCCAGCCGTGCAGGACGAGGAAAGACCCCGGCGGATGCTCAACGGCAGCCGCCGCCTGGATCAGGTCGCCGAGGGGACGCCGCGCGATGTCCCAGCTGCTCGCCTCGTCATGCCACAGCCCGGCCGCGCCGAGACCGGCGACGCGGACCGCGAAGCCGCCCAGCACAGTCGCAAGGAGGAGCCAGTCGAGCAAACGCCTCGCAGGCGCGGCCGGATGGTCCGGTCGCGGCTGGACCGCAGTCGTCGCCGGGTCTTGGTGGAACACGCCCTCGCCCCACGGCATTACCGCACGAATGGCTGATGCCGCAACCGGATCGTAGCCGGAGCTACCGCCTGCCCCATCACGCGGAACATTCTGCCCCTCGCGCGCGTTCCGGCGGTAGCGGCTGGAGCCGCCGACGCCGCATGATAGAGGAGCCGATGACCGAGACCGCTGTTCCGACTGGGAGCGCGCCCCTGGCGCAAGCCGACCGCCTCGACTGGAAAGACCTCGCGATCGCCCTTGGTGTGCTGGCAGCAATGGTCGGGGTGCTGGCCGGCCTGATCGTGGCGGTGTCACTGAGCGGGGTAGTGACCCCAGCCGCGTTCGAGGACGGCTCAATCCTGCCGGCTCTCATCGGCTTCCAGACGCTTGCCTTCACGCTGGCAGCGCTCGCTCCGCTGCTGCGCCACCGCCGCGCCGGTCCCGGGCTGCTCGGCGTTCGGCGCGTCAACGGGCGCTGGCTGCTCGCTGCCGTGGCCCTTGGGGCGGCCACCCGCGGCCTTGTCCTCCTCGCCTTGCTCGCCGTCACCGCGGCCGGCATCGACGTCGGCAATCCGCAGCAGGAATTGCTCGCCGCCACTCGGGGCGCCTGGCCGTCTTTCCTTCTCCTCATCCTGACCGGCGCTGTGCTGACTGCGGTCGGCGAAGAGCTGCTCTTTCGCGGGCTGCTATTCGGCTGGCTGCGGACGCATCTCCCCTTCTGGCCGGCTGCAGCAGGAAGCGCGCTCGTCTTCGGGATATTCCACGGCGTCAATGTCGTGCTGCCGGTTGCGGTCGCGATCGGGGTCCTCTGCGCTGCGCTCTACGAGCGGACACGCTCGATCTGGCCGCCGGTCCTCGTCCACCTGACAAACAACCTGCTGGTCTTCGTCACCGCCCGCCTCTTCGCCGGCGGGGCCTAGCTCGGACGCCATGGACGACCTTGACCGCGCGATCGACCGAGCCGCCGGCTGGCTGCTGCGCGAGCTGGGAACTCCGCTGCTGCCGTCGCAGCGGGCGCTTGTGCGCGCCGCGCTCGAGGCGGGCTACCTCTACGGCGAGCACGAAAAGACCGACCTTCGCTTGGCCGCGGTCGGCGCAGCCTATGTCGATGCCTCAGAGCGGCTCGGCCGCGTGCCGGTGATCGTCCGAGCGATCGCCAGCGGGCTGTACGGCGTTATCGCCGCCCTCGACCCGCCGTTCACCGCGGAGGAAGAGGCGACGATCCGCGCCCTCGGGGGCGGCATCAGCGAGGACGGCGCGGTGTTTGCCGTGCCGAGCATCGAGACCGCGGTCGCGCTCATCCCTGCCTGTCAGGCGCTCTACGAACGGCGGCGCGGCGCATCGTCCTCGCCGCCGGGCACAGAGACGGTCTGAGCGTTCGGGCGGCGCGCGGGCTCGGAGGAGGAGCCCTCGCCAGCCGCCGCCGACCGCGAGGCCGGCACAGAGTAGCCCGCCGTTTAGAGCCCAGCTCAAAGGCGCCCGCGTCGCCTCCCCGCAGCGCGACCTGCGCCAGGCACTCAACGTCCGGGGCAGGACGGTGCGCGCCAGTCCCCGGCATTGATGCTCCTACGGGCGCCGCCGCCTAGGGCAGTCAGCACGCGCAGACCCGGCTGACGGGGCCGCCATGCCGGGCGCAGGAGCGGCCCACATGGCCGCCCCCGCCCCCTCGTCAGGAGGCGACTGCGAGCGTGTGAGCGCGGCAGTGAGAGAAGAGCCGCCGCAGGGAAGCCGGCAGGTTCGGCCGCCGCAGTGCACGCAGCGGGGGGCGGATGACGGAGCCCGAGATAAAGCGCGGCGTCGCGCTTGGTACTGCCGCTGGGAGGTCGCAGGTGCGAGAGCGCGCAGTCGCTGCCGCGCTAGCGACGAGCGCTGGCAGCTGTGCCGGCCTGCGCGCGGCTGCGGCAGACGGATGCTTCGGCAGGCCGCCCTCTCTCGCTCGCGCTAGAAGTATCGCCAGCCGCGATACGTTTGGCCAGGACGCCGCGGCGGCAAGAGGCGGTCGTTGCCTGCTTTCTCGAACAGGGTCTTGGCCGCCGCTTCGGCCTCGGCGACCACCCTTTCCTCGTCCCAGACGGTCGAGCGGCCATCCTCGATCAAGATTTTGCCGTCCACCATCACGAGGTCGACCATCGACGCCTCGGTACACCAGACGAGGGTGGAGAGCAGCCGCCGGTCGTCGAAGCGCGGCGAGAAGGCTGGGCGGTCGGTGTCGACGACGATGAGATCGGCGGCGCGGCCGACAGCGAGGCCGTTGACGGCCGGGTCAAGAAAGAGGGCGCGCGCGCCGGCAACAGTCGCCATCTCGAGGACGGTCTCCGTCGTCGGAGTGACGTCTGCGTCCTGCGGGTCGCCGGCGAGCTGCTCGGCGAGCTTGCGCGTTGCCGTCCCGACGAGGCAGAGCCGCATCGCCTCCCAGAGCGACGTCGTCGGATGGGAATTGGGCGCGTCGGTGCCCAGCCCGGGGACAACGCCGACGGCGAGGAAGTGATGGAGCGCCGGGCCGTGCTCGCGGTACATCCGACCGAGGGGGACCATGCACGCTTTCACGCCAAGGTCCGCCCAGATCTCATACTCGTAGGGCAGCATCTGGAACGACTTGCCGCCGAGCGTCTGGTCGTCGAGGATGCCGAGGCGGGCGCAATACTCGACCGCGCCGCCGGCGATGCCCCGGGCGCGAAAGGTCTCCCGCCACAGTTCGCCCGAGAGGTCGATGTCGAAGGGCGCGCCAAGCGCCCGCACCCCCTCACGCAGCGCTACCAGCTCCTCGCTCGTCGCGACCCAGCTCGGGTTGATCGGACTGGCTGTCACCTCGATCCGACTGCTCTTCCAGCGTGCGCGCAGCCGCTCGACCTCCCGCAGCACCGCATCGACCGACTCAATCGCCTCCGCCGGAACCAGCGACGGCTCGGAGAGGTGACAGCGCGAAACGAGGGCGCGCATGCCCGACTCGTCGATGGCGTGAAGCACGCCCTCGATGTTGTCGCGCGGGATGTTGGTGAAATGCTGGTCATGGACGGCCGTTGTCCCGCCTTTCAGCATGTCGAGCAGGTGGAGCCGCACGATCGCGGCGGTCACCTCGGCGCCGGCGTGCTTCCAGAGCCCAATCTGCTCGTGGGCGAAGGCGGCCATTCCCGCTGCCGAGGGGAGGTCGTCCATCCGCGCGCGATAGACAATCTGGTCGAGATGGTTGTGGGCATTCACTAGCCCCGGCAGGATCACTTTGCGCCGAGCGTCGATCGTGCGCGCCGCCCGGCCGGTCCACGCTGTGTCCGGGCCGACGCTGGCGATGCGGCCGCCCTGCACTGCGAGATGACCGTCCGTGAACACGCGCCGCTCGTCGTCAAGGGTGACAATGTAGCCGTTGCGGAAGACCACATCCGCCTGCTGCTCCATGGGCGCCTCCTTCATCGGTGTCATCGTAGCATCGGGACCGTCGGCCACGGATGGAGGCGCAGTCGGCCCTTGCGAGGGGGCGCGGATCCGGCCGGGCAGGCGCTATGGTCCGCACGTGACGAGAGGGCCCGAGAACGAGGGCGGTGGAGCAGGGCTCGGTCGCCGTCCGGGCGGAACGCTGCTCGCCGCGTTCCTGCCGGCACCAGCGCGGGCACCCGCGCTGGTGTGAGAGCCGCATGCTCGAGAACCGGCCCCAAGTGGGCAGCGGCGAGTTTTCCCCGGGGCTGCGCAGCCGGGTCGGCGTACCCGGCAAGACTTCTCTCTGTGAAACGCGCGTCCTTGCGCCGAACAGGCAGTGAGCGCAGCACTCGACGCCGTCAACGGCGCGGCTTGGACCAGCGTCCGTACCCGGCAGGATTTGCGAGCGCGCCCGCCTTGCTTGATGGTTGGAACGTACGCTTTCCTCGTCAACAGGCAGCTGGTCCGCCGCGACCAGCGGCGCGTCGTGGTAACGCCGTTCGCTCCCGGCGATGAGCAGATTTCGTTCCCCCGGAGGCGCCGGCCAGCCGTTCACGGTCGTGGCAACCTCGGCGTCCAGCCCCGCCAACTTCAGCCTCGCCGGTCCCGGCGCACCGTAGTTCCTCGGCAGCAGTCCCGGCGGCATGGACACCGCTTGGAACTTCGGGTAACTGGGTCGATCGAGCTGAACAAGGCCGGCGACCGGGTCTCGGTCGCCTCCGATTTCTGGACGATCGACTCGCTCGGTACTCGCTCGTCTGGCTGCGCCAAGCGACGTCCGACCTGCTCTCCGGCCAGCCGGCATTCGTCGACCGCTTCGAGTTCCGCCGCAAGCCCGGGGAGGAGCAGCTCCTCCCCTCCCCAGCGGGGGATACGCCGCCGCGAGGAGGCACGACGTGCTGCGGCCGGGGTTGCCGCGGCCGCCTTGCGGCAGCCTCGCAACGGCGCCTGCGCTGACCGCTTCTGCCCAGAAAGACAACGCCGGTGCGGGCCGGCTCGCCTCAGCCTTCTGCAACTCGGCAGTCGACTGCCAGCAGCCTCGCAACAACGGCAGTGCCGACCGGCAAAGCGCAGAACGTGCCATACCGCAGGCGCCTATCCAGCCCGTCATTGCGAGCCGGCCGTCAGGCCGGCGCGGCAATCCCGCTCAGCGCAGACGCTCCCCCCGCATCGTGGAGGAGGGGACGCAGAGCGGCCGGGGTTGCCGCGGCCGCCTCGCAACGACGCCTGCGCCGACCGGCACTGCGCAGAAAGACAACGCCGGCGCTGGCCGGCAGAGCGCAGAAAAACGATACCCGCCTTGGCGGCTCAGCGCCGCCGACGCATCTGCGCCATTCGCGGCCAGGGGCAATCAGCGGGCCGGGCGCCGCCGCAGCTTAGCGAGCAAGAAAGTCGTGGACGATGCGGACAAATTCGTCAGGCGCATCATCGGCAACGTTCACGCCGCCATCCTCGATCACAGCGAGCTCGGCGCCGGGGATAACCGCAGCCGCGCGCTCGGAGTCAGGACAGATCGGGTCGCCGCGTCCCACCACGATGAGGGTCGGCACCGCGATCCGCCTCGCGAGCGCAGCGTCGTCATAGGCCGCAACAGCATGGTAGGCCCAATGCCAGGTGTCGCCCGCCTGCAGCCGCTCGATCAAGCAGCGGCGAGCGACGTGCGGCGTCAGCCAGCGCCCGCCGAGAAAGCGGATGCCCGCCATGTAGCCTTCCAGCTCGGCTCCTTCGACCGAAAACGTGCCGGGCTTGGCGTTGGCAAGGCCGGCGCGCATCTCCTCGCGCAGCAGCGGATAGCCGACCGGAACATACTTGCGCACCCGCCCGGGATAGTCGGCGGCGATAATGCCCGCGATCAGGGCGCCGGTGTGATGGCCAAGCGCATCGAACTGGCGGATTCCGAGGAGATCGCACGCTTCGACGATCCGGCGGGCATAGTACGGGAGATCTGGTTTGATAGGCGGAAGGTCCGATTCGCCGTAGCCCGGCGTGTCGAAGGCCCAAACGTGGTGGCCAAGCGCAGCGAACTTGGGCAGCACCGCTTCCCACATCCGCGCCGAACTCGGATTTTGGTGGAGCAGCACGAGCGGAAACCCGTCGCCGCCGGTGTGATAGTGAATTTGCCCTTCGGGCGTCGTGACATAGCCGCGCAGGATCCTCGTCATCGGCTGCACCCTCCCGTCCGACAATCGTACTGGATCGCTCGAAGGAGAACGTCGAGCGGACAGCGCAATCAAGAAGCACCGTCTCCAGCGCGCAAGAGCCGGCAGCCGCCGAGAGCGAGCGAGACGAGAAAGGCGCCGTCGCCGCGCCGGGATTGAACGGCCGAGAGATGTCGCCCACCAGCGGGGAGGCTAAGCTGCACGGCTATGCAGCCGCTCCGGACTCGGACAGTCGGACACCCGACGCCGCGCCCCGCGATGAGCAGGCCGAGCGTCCGCGCCCGAGGCGCACACGACTTCCCACGGCGCTACCCCGCGGCTCAGAGGCGGACAATCAGGGCGAGCCGCCGACGAAGAACGCCTCTGCTCCGGGAGGAGCGTCACGCTCCCGGCAGCAGAAGAACTAGGGCGCTCCTCGGCGACGAGCCGGCAGCGGCTTTGTTTCCGCGATGAGCCCGCCCCCAACGCCCGCGAGGATGGTCAGAACAGGAACAGCAGTCGGTCTCTCTGCCGCGCGCCGCTTCTGCGCCTGAAAGTGCGCCCCGTCGGGCACGCATTCCCGGGCTCAGAGCGGCGGCGAAGCAGCTCGGTGTCAACGAGGAGAAGACGTCGAGTGCTGCGCTCTCGGAGCGGTACGACAGCCCCGCCCCGAAGAGCGACTGGAGAGAACAGCGACGACGTCGTCAGCGTCCGAAGGCAGTTCGGACGTTCGGCTGAAAGAGATAGTAGAGAATGAGGCCGTTGATCGCGAGACCGAGAATAGCGCCGAAGTTGCCGGTCACAATCTGAACGATCGCGATGACCAGGCCCACCCCCGCAACAATGATGCCGAGCGTCCACGCCCAGCCCTTGAGCGTCCAGGCGCCGTACGCAAACGCCAACTGCAGCAGCGCCACCACCACCGTGACAAGGCCGAGGAGAACGGCAAGCCCGCCGAGCGCGCCAGCCTCCCCTGTTGGGCCCATCGCCGCTACCATGCCGCCGCCAGCGACAACCGTCAAGCCCGCCAGCAGGCCGAGGATACCCCAGATGACTGCGAGGATTGCGAGGATCGTGACGCCAACCGGTCGCTGCATCGCGCTGCTCCTCCTTCCAACAGAGTGGACCAGCCATCTCTTTTTGGCCATTCGCACAGTAGCAAATCTTGCGCAAGACAGGAACGAGTTTCGGGAAACTGATACCCGCGTTTGTGCGAGGTCAGAGCTGATTGCCGCGGGAATGCACTCCTCGGGCCGCGAGACCCCTTAGCGCATTCGACGCCAGAAAGAGTAGCGATGCTGCGGTCGCCCGGCTCGGGCAGCTAGCCGGCATCCTCCGCCAAGACCGCCCACCGCTCGAGCAGCGCCTCGATCTCGGCTTCGAGGCGCGCATGCTCCTCGAGCAGCTCAGCGGAGAGCGCGGGGTCGCGATAGGTCGCGGGATCAGCAAGGGCCGCCTCGACCTCTGCTTTGCGCTCCTCGCGCTCTTCAAGGGCGGCTTCGATCTGCGCGAGCGCTCGGGCGGCGCTGGCGGCGCTCCGCCTCGCCTTCCGAGCGACATCGCGGCCCGGCTGGAGCGCAAGCGGCGACGGCGCAGGCGAAGCGAGGGGGAGCGGCGCCCCAGCCGGTTCGGCACGCTTGCGCAGGTAAAACTGGTAGTCTCCGTCGTACAGGGTCGCTTTGCCGTCCGCGAGAGCAAGGATCTTGGTGGCGAGCCGGTCGACGAGATAACGGTCGTGCGAGACAAAGACGAGCGTTCCCGGGAAGGCAGCAAGCGCCGCCTGCAGCGCCTCACGCGCCGGAATATCGAGGTGGTTTGTGGGCTCGTCGAGGAGGAGAACATTGTACGGCCGAACAAGCAGCCGAGCGAGCGCGACGCGGTTCCGTTCTCCTCCCGAAAGAACGCGGATCTTCTTGAAGACCTCGTCGCCGCGGAAGAGAAAGCGGGCGAGCATGCTGCGCACCGCTCCTTCGCTCCAGTCGAGCGGCGCGACAGCGGTTACCGCATCGATCACGCGCATGTTTTCATCAAGCACGTCGGCGGCGTTCTGGGCAAAGTAGCCGACACGGACGTTCTGTCCCCAAGTGACGCTCCCGCTGTCAGGCTTCTCGAGGCGGGCGAGCAGCCGCAGCAGGGTCGACTTTCCCGCACCGTTCGGGCCGAGCAGCGCGAGCCGGTCGCCGCGCTCGACTAGGAATTCGACGTCGCGGAACACAACCGTCTCGCCATATGTCTTGCTGACGGCGCGCACGCGCAGCACGTCGCGGCCGCTCTGCGGCGCTTCGGCAAAGCGGAAGGCGGGGGGGCGTTCTTCCCGCGGCGCCTCGACAATCTTGAGTTTGGCGAGCTGCTTTTCGCGGCTCTGGACGAACGAGGCTTTCGAGGCGTTGGCGCGGAAGCGCTCGAGGGTTTCGCGCTGAGCAGCGAGATACTCCGCTTGGCGCCGCGCAGCGGCTTCCTGAGCGGCGAGCCGGCGCGCCTTCTCTTCGGCATAGTTGCGATACGAGCCGGGATAGGAAGTGATGACGTGGTTCTCCAGTTCAAGCGTGCGTGTCGTCACTCGGTCGAGAAAGTAGCGGTCGTGCGAGACGATCAGCGCGGTGCGCGGGCGGGAAGTCAGATACTCTTCGAGCCAATCGACAGCGGAGGCATCGAGATGGTTGGTCGGCTCATCGAGCAGCAGCAGCTCGTTGCGGCCAAGCAAGAGCCGGGCGAGAGCGATGCGTACCTGCCAGCCGCCGGAGAATGCGCTCACCGGCCGCTCCGCTTCATCGTCCGAGAAGCCGAGGCCGTGCAGCACCTTGCCGATCTCCGCCTCGGCGGTGTGTCCCTCGAGCCGGTCGAACGCCTCGTGGAGTTCGGCTTGGCGGTGAATAAGCGCCATCAAGGCAGGATCGTTCGGAGCGAGATGACGGAGGCGCTCCCCGATCTCTGCCAGCTCACGCTGCGTTGCAAGCAGTTCGTCGAAGACCTGCCACATCGCCTGGCGGACCGTCCAGTGGGGGTCGAGCCCCGTGTCTTGAGCGAGATAGCCAATCCGCCATCCGGGCGCGAGGATGACCTGTCCAGCGTCAGCCGGCAGCGCGCCGCGGATGATGTCGAGCAGGGTCGTTTTGCCCGCGCCGTTCGCGCCGACCAGCCCCACCCGCTCTCCGGGCCGGATCTCGAAGGAGACCTCCCGCAAGACGGTGCGGGCGCCGTAGCTTTTGGAAACTCGGACGACGCGAAGCATGCCAGTCCTCTGATGAACTCGCTCGGAGTATACCGTCTGCCTTGCTGTTCGGCGGGTGAAGCACTCGGCAGCAGGTCCGCAGTCCCATCATGGCACACCGTCATTGCGAGCGCCGGCCGCCGGCGCAGCGGACGCAGCACTCCCGCTCTTTCCCGCCCATTCCTCTAGGCGTGAGGACGCGGCGCCCGCCGGTCGGGATTGCCACGGCAGGCGCTGTGCGCCCGCCTCGCAATGACGGCTACCAAGTACGGCCCGCTCATCTCGCCGCTGCAAGCAGGCGGTCCATCCCCCAGCCAGCACGCGTCCGCGCCGCGCGCCGCTCGTCCCCCGCACGGGCAGGCTGGCCAATACGGGCCGTCATTGCGAGCGCCGGCCGCCCGCGCGGCAATCCTAGTCTTTCTGCCCACCCCTCGGAGCATCATGACGGCTACGGACGGGGGCGCAAAAGGCATCGTCTCCGCCGAGTGGAGTGCGACGAGCGCGCCCCGCTCCGAACATCGCCACTCGCGACGCCGGGCTTGGTGGGGTGCCCTCCATTGCCGCCGTCGCGAGGCGCGAGCGGCGCGGAGCAGGCCGGCTCATCCCGAGGTCGCGCCGTCCGACGAGGTGCCGACGGGGTCAGCGCGCAAGGCAAAGCGCCCGCCGGCTAGAAGCCGGGCGTGACCCGGCTCTCGGCGCACTGACGCACTTGGGTGAGCATGGCGAGCGGTCCCTCGAGGTAGTGGAAAAAGCGCCATCCCTTCGGCGTGCGGCGAAACGCGGCGGAAACGCGCACGTCTCCGCCAATCGGGGGGCGCGCGCCGATCGCGGCATCCCAATGGAGGCGGAAGAAGGCAAGCGCGACGCTGGGCGCCACCTCCCGCACGCGCAGGTCCGACACGAGCACTTGGATGCGATCGATCGTTTTCGCCGTCTCCGTCCAGTAGGCCCGGATGGCAGCATGGCTGTGCATCGGCTCAGCCGCTTCCTCGGCCACATAGAGGGGCTCGGGATCGTCCTGGTCCCAGAGGCTGGCGAGCCCTTCGACGTCCTTGGCGCGCCAGTAGGCTTGCCATGTTTGGAGCAATTGCGCCACCTCATCGCGCACGTCGGCCATCAGTCCTCCCGCGGGGCGATAATAGCAGTGATGAACCGGCGGATAAGCCGCCTCGCGCTGCTCCAACTGCTCGGGCTTAGCGCCGCCGGCGCAGCGCTCGGCTACTGGCAGATCGTGCGCGCCCCCGAGTTGGTCGCTCGCGCCGACAACCCGCGTCGCCTCGACGAACAGTGGCGGACAGTGCGCGGGCGGATGCTCGACCGACGCGGCCGGCCGATTGCGCTCAGTGAGGTTGCTGCTGATGGCTATGTCCGGCGCGTCTATCTGGTGCCGACGCTGGGCGCGGTCACCGGCTTTATGAATCCCCTGCAGGGCATGACCGGCCTCGAGCGCGCCTACGATGACCATCTCTCGGGCCGCACGGGGCTCGACCCGCAGACCGCCTTCGCGCGCCGCGTGCTTCACCGGCCCGCTGTGGGCTCCGATCTCGTCTTGACCATCGACCTTGACCTGCAAGCCGCCGCGGAGCGCGCCCTCGCCACGGGACCGCAGGTTCCCGGCGCGGTGATCGCGCTCGACCCGCGCAGCGGCGCGGTACGCGCCCTTGCCACCACCCCGACCTTTGACCCGAACCGGCTCACCTTCGACCCGACGCGCGACGATTGGAACGCCGAGAACGCTGCCGTCGCCGCCTACGCCGCCGAACTGAACGCGAACCCGGCCCGGCCGCTGCTCAATCGCGCCACCCAGGGGCTTTACCCGCCAGGCTCGACGTTCAAGACGGTCACCCTCGCCGCAGCTTTGGAGCGCCGCCTCGCCCGGCCTGACCACCGTTTCCGATACGAGCTGAAACCGCCCGACCGCGATCATCGCTCTGCCTGGCACCACAACCAGTTTGTCTCCTGCCAGAACCACTCCCAGAGCGAGTTCGATCTCGCCCATGCCTTCGCCTTCAGCTGCAATGTCGCCTTCGCCGACCTCGGCACAGAACTGGGAGCCTCCGTCTACCTCGAGATTGCCCGCGGGCTGGGGATGGACCAGGCCCCGCCCTTCGAGCTGCCCGTCGAGGTGAGCCGGCTTGCCTCGCGGCCAGACTTCTTCACCGGCGAGGAGCGCTTCTATGCCATCGCGGCAACAGCAATGGGACAAGGGGAAATCCTCGTCACGCCGCTTCAGATGGCGCTCATTGCGGCGGCGATGGCAGCTGGCGGGCAGCCGCCGGTCCCGTATCTGGTCGAGGAGATCCGCCGGCCGGATGGGAGCGTCATCCACAAGCACCAGCCGCGACGCTGGACGAGCGGGGTCTCGTCCGGAACGGCTGCGGCTGTCCGCGACATCATGGTGACGAGTGTCAACGACGGCTGGGCGAGCGGAGCACGCCTTGCTGGGGCGGCAATCGGCGGCAAGACCGGCACCGCTGAGCTGGGAGTTCTCCGCGCTGAGCCGCACGCGTGGTTCATCGGTTTTGCGACCGCCGACACCCCCCGGATTGCGCTCGCGCTGATTAAGGAGAGCAGCGGGATGTCCTCGGCGGTCGCTGCGCCGGCGGCACGGATTGTCTTCGAGGCAGCCCTCAGCGGTGCTGCGTAGCTTTTGACCACGCAGCCGAGGCGGCCTATGCTTGCGGTATGCTGCGGCTCGCGACTGGCGCTGCCACTTTCCTCGTCATCCTTGCCTTTCCGGTCGTTTTCACGGGAACCGCAGTGCGCCTGCTCTTCTCCTGGCAGCCGCTCTACGAGTACAGCTTCGACCGCTATCGCGTCGCTGTTGCCACCGGGATCGACCGGGCCGACCTGAGCCGCGTCGCGCAGGCACTGATTGCCTACTTCAACAACGAGGAGCCGACGGTCAACCTGTCCATCACCCAGCGCGGGACGACGCGCGACGTCTTCACTGAGCGTGAAGTGCTGCATATGGTCGATGTCAAGGCGCTCGTGCGCGGCGTTGTCCGCGCGCAAGAAATCGCCTTCTTCGTTGTCATCGCCTTTATCGCGATCGCGGCATGGCGGGAGCGCGTGGGCGCGGCGCGCCGCGTCGGTACGGCGATGCTGTGGGGAAGCGGGCTCACCTTCGCCTTGCTTGCTGCCCTTCTCGCTCTTTCCCTCGCCGACTTCGAGACGCTCTTCCTGCAGTTTCACGTACTTAGCTTTCAGGGAAACGACTACTGGCTGCTCGACCCGCGCATCCACAACCTGATTGCGATGTTTCCCCCCCCTTTTTGGTTCGACGCCACGCTCCTGCTCGGCATGAGCATCGCCCTGCAGGCGGCGATTGTCCTGCTCGCGGGTTGGCAGCTGCGCCGGTTCTTTAGCCCGGCCGCCCTGCCGGCCGCTTCTCTCGCTTGCGGGGAGCCCCCCGCTGAACGACGTAGGTGAAGCGCAATTAGGCCGGCGTGCGGTGGACGCTCTCCCAGCCGACGCGGTCGAGGAAGTCCTGCACGAGACGATTGAACTCGACGGGGCGCTCCTCGTTCGCGATGTGGCCGGTCTCGGGAAGGACGGCGAGCGACGCCCCCCCGATCGTCTCGGCGATGCGGCGCGCCGCGTCGGGCGGGGTCACTTGATCCTCGTCGCCGACGATGACGAGCGCAGGAAGACCGAGTACCCGAAGTCGGTCGGTGATATCAGGGCGATCCCACATGGCGAGCAGACAGCCAGTGAGCCCAGCGAGATTGTTTTCGGTGTACCGTGCACGCCACCAGTGGCGGAAATCGGGCTTTGTCTCGCGAAACCGCTTTCCGAAATAGCGCTCTCCGACATCGTCAGCCAGCCTTTCCAACCCGTGCTCGTAAATCGCGCGCAGACGGAGCAGGAGTTGGTCCGCCGGAGTTATGAACTCAGGGAGCGCGGTGTCGGCAAGGATAACCGCGGCGACCCGCGTGGGAAAATCGACAACCGCTTGCATGGCGATCATCCCGCCCATCGACAATCCGCAGACGACAGCCTGCTCCACTTCTAAGACATCCAAGAGCGCTGCCAGATCGACCGCCAGTTCGCGCATCGTGTAGCCCTTGGTTGCGACATCCGTCATGCCGTGGCCGCGCACGTCGTAGGCGATGGCACGGTAGCCTCTGCCGAAATAGTCGAGCTGAGGCTGCCATGACGAGGACTCGAAGCCGTGGCCGTGGATGAACACGATCGGCCGGCCCTCGCCCTGAACGCGCACTCCCATGGTGATCCCGTTGGCATACAATCGCTGCAGCATCTCACCCTCCCGTTCCGAGGCTTGCCAAGCGAGGAGACGATTTCGATACTCCCGGCAGCGGAGTGTGCCGGAGAGAAACGATGCGTCGTCTCGTGTGGGGTCTCGCGCTGCTCAGTCTAGCCGCAATCGCCATCGTCGGGCGTGAGCGTGCCGAGGCGACCGACCAAGCGCGCAATCTCCTCAAGAACGGTCTCTTCGAGGAGTGGGTCAGCTGGGGCGATGTCACGGTGGGGCTGTACTGGGCGCCCTGGGTCGTGCTCGGCAGCCCCACCTTCAACCGCCACGGGCATGAGCCGGGGCAGCAGATCATGAGCGAACGCGGCGCATTCGTCGCCGGCCTCTACCAAGAGATTGCCGGCGTGACGCCCGGCGCCCAGTACTACGGCTATGTCGGCAGCGCCTCGCTCTATTGGGGTAACCCCGAGGGCCGATTCGAGGAAGTGTGCCGCGCCGTCGGCATCGACCCGACCGGCGGCACTGACCCGCGGTCGCCGGAGATCGTTTGGGGCAATGTCACCTGCTCGAACAAGCGCTGGGATTTCAAGGATGACCCCAACGCCAACGCGGCAAAGGTGCGGGCGGTCGCCAAAGGGCCGAAGGTGACGTTCTTCCTGCTCGCCGCCAACCTGCGCGGTGACAACCTTGCCCAAGTCTGGTTTACCGACGCTGCAGTGCTCCTCGACAGCGAGCGGCCGTCCGGCACCCCGACGACCGTCCCGGCGTTCGGCTTCCGTCCCGCTCCCGGCGCGACCCCGCCGCCCTCGGTCTCCGCGACGGCGATCGCGCGAGTGTTAGGCCGGGACGCGGCGCCGACCGCAACCGTCGCCGCGAGCGCGACGCCAGCCACCGCCGGCAGCCCACGCCGTGCCGAGCCGGACTTCAGCCTCCACGACGGCGGCCGGGAGATCGGTCGCTTCTACACTCAGACCGCTCGGGATGGCCACGGCTATGCCGTCGTCGACCGCGGCGCCACACGCTGGTGGAGCGAGTTCACTCGCCTCGGCGGCATTGCGGCGCTCGGCTACCCAATCAGCCGGCCGTTCACCGCCCCGGACGGCTTCCAGTACCAAGCGTTTCAGCGCGCTGTCCTTCAGTGGCGGCCAGAAAGAAACGGCGCGGTGCTGGCGAATGCGCTCGACTGGCTGTCGGATGCCGGCCGCGACGAGTGGGCGTTCACGCGCGGCATTCCTCGCGCCATCAAGGATGACGGCTCGAACGGCGACTTCGCTCGGGCGGTCGAGGTCCGCCTAGGGTGGCTGACCGAGCCCGCGATCGAGCGGCGTTTCCGGGAAGACCCCGCCACCGGTAACCGCTGGTCGGTCGAGGAGGCGATCGCTCGCTATGGCCTGCCCGCCTCACTTCCGGAGAAGAGCGGTCCCTTTATCGTTCAGCGCTTCCAGCGCATCGCCTTTCAGTACTGGGTCGAGGACGCGCCGGGCGGGCTTCCGCGCGGCACGGTCGTTCCTCTTCTCGCCGGCGACCTGCTCGCTGATGCCGGCCTCATCCCCGCGGCAGCGCGCCAGCCCGAGCCGCCGCCAGCATAGCCGGCTCCACGGAGCGACCGTCTCCGCCGGCCGCCTGCCGGCAGCAGCGCCGAGGGTCGCACGGCGCGTCTCCGAGCCCGCCAGTGCGCGGCCCGCGCCGCAGCTGGCGACGGGTCGGCCGAGCCGGTCATTGCGAGGCCGAGGGAACCGAGGCCGTGGCAATCCCGATCGCAGCCCGCACTGGCCCTCGAGAGCAATGCCGGATTGACCTGCCCTCTGCCTTTTTGCTGGGGCGCGCGGGGCGCCCCGTG
>JANWZD010000015.1 GCA_025054935.1 Dehalococcoidia bacterium
CGAACGAGCCGGTGGGCGGCCCGACGGAGGTGAAGTTGCCCCCGAGATAGATCGCATTGCCGGCGCGGGCAACGGCATTTACGATGCCGTCGGTCACCAACGTGGTGAGGGGGGCGTCGGAAGGGGGGGGAGAGAGCGGGGAGCGGGCGGCCGTCGAGGGCGGGAAGAGGGCGAGGACGAGACCGGCGATGAGGAGCAGCAGGAGCGCGGCGGCAGAGCGCGTTCGGGTCGGCATCTGCTCTTCTCCTGTTGGGCGGTGAGGGAGTGGTGGTTTATGGTGGTTTGCTGAGGGAACAGGATACTGACTGGCGGCGGGCAGTGTCAAGGGAGCGGTGGGGTGCTAGGCGCCCTGATAGCGGGGCGGGCGGCGCTCGAGGAAGGCGGTCATGCCCTCGAGGCGGTCGGCGGTGGCGAAGAGGCGCACTTCGGCCTCCAGTTCGGCCATCAGGCCCCGGGGGAGGTCGGCGTCCTGAGTGGTCTCGAGCACGTCCTTGGCCGCGCGGACGGCGAGGGGGCCGTTGCGGAGAATGGCGTCGGCCGCAGCGCGGGCGGCCGGCATGAGTTCGGCGGCCGAGACAACTTGGTTGACCAGCCCAATCCGGTAGGCCTCGGCAGCGTCAATCTGCTGGCCGGTGTAGATCAGCTGCTTGGCGAGGCCGATGCCCACAATCCGGGGCAGGCGCTGCGTGCCGCCCCACGCCGGGATAATGCCGAGGGTGACTTCGGGCAGGCCGAGCTTGGCGCGGTCGGCAGCAATCCGCAGGTCGCACGCCAGCGCCACTTCGCAGCCGCCGCCGAGCGCATAGCCGTTGATCGCGCCGATCACCACCTGCGGTGCGCTCTCAATGCGGTTGCAGACGCGCTGTCCCAGCTGCATGAACCGCCGCGCGTCATCGGCGGTCATCGCGGCCATCGCCGCAATATCTGCGCCCGCAATAAACGCGCGGTCGCCCGCGCCCGTCACGATAATCACGCGGCAGCCGTCGTCGGCGGCAAGTTCGGCAAATGTGGCTGCCATCGCCTCGAGCGCCGCTTCGTTGAGGGCGTTCAGCGCCTGAGGACGGTTAATCGTCACGATTGCGAGAGGTCCTTCACGGCTGGTCAGAACGAGGTCGCTCATTGCTCCTCCGGTCAGTGTCGGCCGGCATTGTACTGTCTTGGCGGCAGGCGGGTGCCGCGCTGCTCCGTTCGCGCTTGCCATCGCAGGGTACCCCGCCTGCCGAGGCGGTCCTCGGCGGAGCGCGCTTTAAAAAGGAGGGTGCCCCCTCCGCCTGCTCGCCGAGCGGCAGCAGCGCGGTCGGGAGCCCCGCGCGCTGTGCCTGACCCGAGAGCTGGGGAGCGCGTCGCCATCCGTGACGGCCGATTGCGGGGCGGAGCGTCATGCCGCTTCCCCTCGCGAGTCACCCGACGCCGGCAGGCGCAAAGGGGTCTTGCCGACGTCCGCGGGCGGCGGCCCTGCTGAGCGGCGAAGAGCGCTCGTGCGCGCTCTTGTCGCGCTGGCCGGTCGGCGCTGTCTCGTTCGCCGGCACGCTGCACGCCTGCGCCGAACGGCGTGTTCCGGCGCGCGCTGCCAGCGGAGCGTGGTCAGGCGGCGCGGCCCCGCCCTCGCTGCACGCCCGGCTGGCGGCCCGAGGCGAGCGGGAGCGCAACCTCGCCGCAGCTCGTTCGTCTCAAAAAACGGCTCTCTGCTCAAACGCCGGCGATGCTGGGCCGAAAGGACAGGAAGTCCCCGGCGCGGGCGGCGCCATGATCGGTCCCGCGCTCCGCAAGTCGGGGATGAGTGATCTCGTGCCAGCTTGTCTGGTGTGATAGGATGTCCAAGCGAGGAGGCAACGATGGTCCTTCGTCTTGGTGCAGTCGCAGCGTTGCTTGTTGCGGTAGCGGCGGTTGCCTTTGGCACAACGGCCGGCAGCCCCGCCTACGCGCAGCAGATGGCGGAAGACTTTCCGATCCCTGGCGGCCACTTCTATACCCAGACGCGCGGCGCCTACCCGCCGGGCTATGGCTTTGCCGTCGTCGATGACGGAATACAGTTCTTCACCACCCTTCGCCAGCTTGGAGGCCCTGCGGCGGCAGGCTACCCGATCTCGCAGCGTTTCCTCATCGGCGGGCGGCCCGCGCAGGCGTTCCAGCGCGTGATCCTCGTTTGGGATCCGGCGGCGGGTCAAGCAAGCGTGCTGCAGACCGGGCCAAACCTGCACCTGATCCCCTCGGAGGCGCTCGTTCCCGCGCCGTGGCGCGGTCTCCAGCCCGGTCCGTTCGGGCAGACGCCGAGCTTCCTCCCCGGCTTCGCCCAGCCGCCCGCAGCTGGCCAGCCGCCGCTCCAAGCGCTGCCCTTTGGGCTGCCGATTGGACAGCCGTTTGGCGATGCGCCGACCCCGCCCTCGTGGTGGTATCCGTTCTGGTTCTGGTTCCCGTTCTATGCCCCCTATGCGCCCGGCGTGCCGGTTTGCGACCCGGCGCTGTTTCCCTTGGGCTGTCCGCCTCTGCCGTTCACGCCGCCGCCTCCGCCGCCGACCCCCACGCCGGTGCCCGGACCGCCGGCGTGCAGCGCCGAAAACACGGAGATCTATTTCGACCCGCCGCGGCCTGCGGTTGGGCAGCGCACCTTGATCCGGGTCACCTCGGCCTATGGCTGGGAGTACGTCGGGCTCACCGGTCCGTGGAACCCCCGCTACGAAGGGCTCAGCCCGGGCGGGCTGAACTGGGTGTGGACATGGTCGGTGACGCCGCTCAGCCCCGGCTTCTTCCAATATACCTTCACGATCAACGACGGGACCGGCTGCGTGACGGGCGACTTCAGCATCCCCGCGACCCCGCCGCCGACGCCAACGCCGACCTCCGCCTCGGCGGCGCAGCAGCGGCAGCCGGCGCAAAGCACCGCCACCCCAACCCAGCCGCCGGCGACCGCGACCCCGACGTCTCCCCCGCCCACGGCGACGCCGACGCAGGCGCCTCCCACCCCGACGCCGACTTCCCCGCCCCCAACGGCGACCCCCACGTCGGTGCCGCCCACGGCAACCCCGACCGCTCCTCCGACGCCCACGGCAACGCCGTCCACCTAAGCGTTTGCGCTGTCAAGAAACGGCTGCCCAGCCCCGCGCGGAGCTGGGCAGCTGCTTTTTCCGCTTCCTCTGGGAGCGCCGCTGCTTACACTTGGGCAAAGAGCGCGTCGTAGTCGGTTGTCGGCGGACCCTCAACCGAAATCAGTTCAAAGGTCTTATTGCGCGCCGCCGGCGAGCGCAGCGCAGCGATGCAGACATCGGCGAGCTGCTCGCGGGAAACCGCGCCCTGGAGCGTATCGCCAGTGCCGACAACGAGGGTCCGCGGCGGGTGAGGGGGCACTTCAAGGTGGCCCGGCCGGACAATGGTGTAATCGAGCCCGCTCGCGCGCAGGTAATCTTCGCTCTTCAGCTTCCATTCGAGGATCCGGCCGTTGCCGATCATATTGAGCATGTTGTCGGGCTTGGTTATGCCGAGGGAGGAGATAAGGACGACCTTCTTCACCCCTGCTTCCTTCGCTGCGTCGATCAGGTTCACCTGCCCATGGTAATCGACCTTCTCCGGGGTGCCGTCCTCGGGATAGTACATATCCATCGGCCCTCGCCCTCCTTCTCTCATCCGGGGCTGGGCGCTGGTCGCGATGATCAGGGCCGTCACGCCCTCAAGAGCCTGACGCACCGCTTGGCGGTCGCAGATATCCGCAACGGCGACCTCGACCCCGCTCGGCAGACTGGCGGCCTTTTCCCGCGAGCGCACGATCGCTCGCACCGGCGTGCCCATCGCCGCGAGCTTCTCGACGCACAGCTTGCCCGTTCGTCCCGTCGCGCCGGCGACGGCCACAAGTCCCAGCTCTTCGCTCATCTCCTCGCTCCTGCTCGTGACGGTAGTGATCGGCGACATGATACGGCATCGTGCCGCCTCGTCAGCGGGGAGCGCGGTGGACGAGACGGTCGCGCCGGGGTACCCTGAGAAAAGCAAAGGGCAAGACGCCTGCAGCGGCGTTTTGGCAGAGGAAGGTCCATGCCAGTTCCCGGCACCCGGCGGGGGCCCTACCAGCTTGGAGAGAGTATTGCCAGCACTGGCCTCGGCGTGCTCTATGCGGCGACGGATGAGACAACCGGCCGCCCCGTTGTGGTCAAAGTGCTGCACCGCTATTTCGCCCGCGACCCGGCGCTGATCCGGCGCCTGTTCTCCGTGCTCGAAGCTGTGCGCGCCTTGCCGCCGCATCCTCACCTGCTGCCGCCGCTCGAGTGGGGCGAGAGCCCCGAAGGCGTGTGGATCGCCGCGCCGCGAGCCGCCGGGCACAGCCTCGAGCGCCTTGCGCCGCCGCTGCCGCCCGACCTCGTGCTGCTGCTGGTCGATGGCGTTGCGGCTGCCCTCGCCCACGCGCACGCTGCCGGGATCGCGCACGGCAATCTGAAGCCGACGAACGTCTTCTACGACCCTGCCAGCGGCCAGCTGGAGGTCGGAGATTTTGGTCTCGGCATTCTCGGGCAGGGCGCCGATCCCGTTTCCCGCGCCACCCTGCTCACCCCGCATCCGGCCTACACGGCACCCGAATGCCTCGAGGGGGCGCCGCCGAGTCCGGCGAGCGACACCTTCAGCCTCGCGGCGCTCGCGTGGTGGCTGCGGACTGGCGCGCCGCCGTTTGTCGCTTCCTCGCCGGCAGCAACGCGCGCGCTTGTGCTCGCCAACCGCAAGCGGCTCCATCCCGACCGCTCGCTCGCCATCCCGCCCGCCGTTGTTCAGCTCGTCGGACGCGCGCTTGAGCCTGTTCCCACGCTCCGCCCGCCGGACCCGGCGGCGTTTGCGGCGGCGCTGCGCGAGGCAGAGCGCGCGCCGCTTGGACCATCGGCCGAGGGCGAACGGCTCAGTCGAGACGATCTCCCCGCCGTCGACACGGCGGCGCTCTATTGGAGCAGCACGGTCGACCGCGAGCGCTGGTTTACCGGCCGGCGCTGGCGGATCACCTGGCGCGGCTGGCTGCTCCGCCTCGGCCTCCTCGCTGCGCTCATCGCGCTCGCCATTGGCCTTGGGATCTATTTCCAGCAGCCGCCAATCCCTCCGCCTCCCACCAGCGCCCTTGCTGCAGCGGCGGTGCCGGGCCGGTGGGAGCTCCCGCGATACGACCTCCAGAACCGCGCCTTCGTTCCCGCGCCGACGCGGACGATCGGTCCGAACGTTCGCTGGACCTTCCCGACGGCGGGAGAGTTTCGGGCGGCGCCGGCGAGCGATGGGACAACCGTCTATGCTGCGACCGGCGACAATCGGGTGGTCGCGCTCGATGCCGAAACCGGCCAGCTCCGCTGGCAGGTCCCGACGACGGGACCAGTCGACTACACCCCGCTCATCGCCGGCGATAGGGTCTACGTTGGGCTGCGCGACAAGCGGCTGCTTGCGCTCGATGCGGCGACCGGCCAGGTCCGGTGGGAGATCATGACCGGCAACCCCGTCTCTTACCCGGGCGCAGTCGCCGACGGCGTTCTCTACCAAGCCGCAACAGACGAGGTGCTCTTTGCGCTCGACGCCGCCACCGGCGCGACGCTCTGGACCGCGCATGCTGGCGCGCCGATCGTCGGCACGCCGGCAGTGCTGGATGACCTCGTCGTCATTCTCAACGATGATGGCTGGGTGCAGGTCCTCGACCGCGCGACCGGCGCGCGGCGGTTCGACTTTCTCCTCGTCGGCAGCGCCAGTTCGACGCCGGTCGCCTCCGACGACACGGCGTATGTCGCGATTGGCGGGTTCGCCCGGCGCACCGCCCGGCTCGCAGCGGTGGACATCCGCCAGCGCGCCTGGCCGTTCGAGCGCGAACTGTATTTTGTGCAGGGCGTCCTCTGGCTGTGGGGCATTCTGCCGCCGCCGCCGCCGCCGCGCGGCTCGCGTTGGTCAGCGCCGCTTCCCCATTTCCGGACGACGTCGCCGGCGCTTGCTGAGGGGCGGCTGTTTGTCGGCTCCGGCGACCGCGCGCTCGCTCTCGACCAGGCGACGGGGGCCAAGCTTTGGGAGCGGGCGCTGCCGGCAGCGGTCACCAGCAGCCCGATTGTCACGGCCGACGCTCTCTACCTCGGGCTCGATGACGGCCAGCTCGTGGCGCTCGACCCGGCGAGCGGAGAAGAACTGTGGCGGTTCGCGACCCAGGGCGCCATTCTTGCCAATCCGATCTTTGCGGCGGGCAGCCTCTTTGTCGCCTCAACGGACGGAACGCTTTACGCGCTGCGCTGACCAGCTGCGGCGCAGCGCTGACGAAGCAGGGGAATGGTGTGCGGCGTCACCGTGCCGGCCGCGATCTCGCCGCGCAGCCGTGCCTGCGCATAGCGCACGAGCACGGTCGCCAGCGCGACCGCCGGTCCGGCGAGGATCGCGCCCGCCAGCCCAGCGATCTGGCTCCCGACTGCGAGGGCGAGGATCAAAATTGCCGGGTTCAGTTCGAGGGCGTCGCCCATGATCTTGGGCACAAGCAGCGTGTTTTCGAGCTGCTGGATGAGGACATAGGCGAGTACCGTCCACAGGATCGCCGATGGCCCGTCGACGACGCTGATCGCGACGCCGACCGCCCCGCCGAGGATCGGTCCAATGACTGGGATCACTTCTGTCAGCCCGGCGACTACCCCCAGCAGCAGCGCGTAGCGCCCGACGGTGGGCGAAACGGTCATGCCGAGGATGACGGCAGCGACGAGCACCGCGACGCCGACCGAGACCATCAGGAACAGCTGGCCGCGCAGGTAGCCGCCGAGCACGCGGTCGGCGATGACCATCACGTCTCGCACCGTCGGCTGCCATGCCTCGGGGAACACGCCGAGCGTCTGCCGGCCGAGCTCCTGCTGGTCGCGCAGGAGGTAGAACACCCAGAACGGCACGAGGATCAAGCCGAAAATGAACCCGATCGTGCGGGTGGTGGTGGCGAGGAGGTTCATGCCGACGCCTTGAGCAAGCGAAAGCGCCGTCGCCGCCAGGCCTGCCAGCCAGCTGTTGATTTCCTCGCGCAGTTCCGGGTTTAAGTCGAGTGCGAGATACCACGCCTCGATGCCGCTGTAGAGTGACTGCACCCGCGCAATGTAGCCCGGCGCGCTGGCGATCAGCTGGCGGACCTGGGCGAGCAGCGGCGGCAGGAGAAGCCAGATGAGCCCAACGATGACCGCTCCGATCAGCAGATAGATCAGCGCGATCGCAGCGGCGCGCGGCGCTCGTCGGCCGGCGATTGTCCGACGTTCGATGGCGCGCACCGCCGGCGCGATTGCGTAGGCGATGACCAGGCCGAGCGCAAACGGCGCCAAGGCGTCGCGCGCCACCCAGAAAAGCGCCGCGATGGCTCCGAGCACGCCGAGCGGCAGGAGGATATCGGCGACGAAGCGCCCGTCAAGGCGCGGACGCGGCTCCATGTCCGGGCGAGTATAGGGCGGGGCGTGGTGTTTAATCGCTTCACTTCTCTCGATAAGGAGCGGCATGGCTACTCGCGAGCGGCTGCTCATCATCGGCGGCGATGCTGCTGGGATGAGCGCAGCTTCCCAAGCAAAGCGTCAACGTCCTGACCTCGAGGTGATCGCCTTCGAGCGGGGATGGCACACCTCTTACTCTGCCTGCGGCATGCCCTACTTGGTCGGCGGGCTGGTTGAGCGCGCGGATTCTCTCATCGCGCGCACCCCCGACCAGTTTGCCAAGCAGGGGATCGAAGCGCGGCTGCGGCACGAAGTCATTGCGCTTGACCTCGCGGCGCGCCGGGTCACGGTTCGCCGGCTCGAGGAAGGCGGGGAGTATGAGGAGTCGTTCGATCATCTCGTCATCGCGACCGGCGCGCGCCCGATCGCGCCGGACCTTCCCGGCATCAACGCGAGAGGAGTGTATGGCCTCTCCATCCTGATGGATGGTATCCGCCTCCGCGAGGCGGTGGACCGCGAGCAGCCGGCGCGGGCAGTCGTCGTTGGCGGCGGTTACATCGGTCTAGAAATGGCGGAGGCGCTGGTGCTGCGCGGGATCCCGGTCGCGTTGGTCGAAGCGGCGGATCAAGTGATGAGCACGCTTGACCCCGAAATGGCAGCCGGCGTGGCCGATGCATTGCGCGCCGCCGGGGTCGAACTGTACCTGAATGAACCGGCAGTCGCCTTCGAGACGTCGGATGGGCGCGTGCGCGCAGTCGTGACCCCCGCGCGGACTCTCCCCGCCGATCTCGTAGTGCTCGGCATCGGGGTCCGCCCGAATGTCGAGCTCGCTCGCGCTGCCGGCGTGGACATTGGCCCCTCAGGGGCGATTGCTGTCACCGACCGGCTCCAGACTAGTCATCCCGGGGTGTGGGCAGCGGGAGACTGCGTCGAGTCGCGCCACATTGTCTCCAACCGTCCGGTCCATATCGCTCTCGGGACGGTTGCCAACAAACAAGGGCGGATTGCTGGCATCAACATTGGGGGCGGCTACGCGCGCTTTCCCGGGGTTGCCGGCACTGCTATCACCAAGTTTTGCGCCCTCGAAATCGCGCGCACCGGCCTCAGCGAGCGCGAGTGCCGCGCCTTGGGCATCGACTATGTTGTCGGGCGCGTTGAGGGCACCTCGCGCGCGGGCTACTACCCCGAGGCCGGGACGATCACGCTCAAGGTCCTCGCCGAACGCGCCACGGGTCGGCTCCTCGGGGCGCAGATCCTCGGCACCGAAAATGCCGCCAAACGGATCGACGTCTTTGTCACCGCGCTGTTTGCCGGGATGACCGTCGACGAATTCCAGTATCTCGACCTGAGCTATGCTCCGCCGTTCTCTCCGACCTGGGATACGCCGCTCATCGCTGCGCGCAAGGCGGCCGAAGCGCTCGCCGCAGGTCAGCATGTCGCCGCACCGTGGCCGACACGCCGCTCCGCGTGAGCGGCGTTCTCTGCTCGCGCACGCAAGGAAGCGCGAGCTGCGGGGCTGTTCCCCCGGCCTCGCTAGCGGAGCAGAACGGGAATGCGGACGAGGTACAGCTCTGCGCCATCGCGCGGGCTGGGGCTGAACACCTCGATCGTGGCGGCGCCAGTGCCGGCGTAGGGGACCTCGGCGCTGAACGTTCCCCGTCCTGGCGCGCCTTGACTCGCAGTCGTGAGCCCTTGGCCGATGGTGCGGCCGTTTGCGTCTTTAATACGGATGTGCACCGTGCCCTCAAACACCGAGGCATTCCCCATGATCCGAACCGGGCTGGACACCGTCGCCCCGGCAGGGGGATAGGTCACGACGATGCCAGGAAGCCCGTCAACCGTCCCAGGCCCGGGGACGAGCGGTGAGGACGTCGGCTGAGGCGTCGGCGGCCGAGCGGTTGGCGTCGCGAGGGAAGGGGGCGGGGCCGGAGTAGGCGGCGGCGAGAGGGTCGTGCTGCTGCTGAGAGCGCAGCCTGACACGAGCCCAAGAAGGGCAGCCCAAAGGAGCACACTCCGCCTGCGCATATCCCAAGACTAGGCAGCGCGCTCGCGCCGGTCAATCGGATTGGTCCGAGTTCGAGCCCGCCCTTGACGCTGTGCTCGCTCGATTGCATACTGACGACAAAAGCCCGGCGCAGCGTCGCGCTGCTCTCGTCACGCGCCGGCATAACGGGGCCAGCCCGCCGGCACGGAAGACGCCCCCTCAAAGGAGAGACACGATGTTTTTGGCGAGCAAGTCGGAACATGCTCGGTTGGTCGCCCTCGAGCGCGAGTTAGCAGAGCGCATGGTTGCGGCCCGTCGGCGGAAACGGTGGGAGCTCCTTGCTCGCCTGATTGATCACCGACGGCGAGTGCGGCGCGCCATCCTTCTGCGCGAGGAGTTTCTGGGCGGCCGCCTCGAAACGACAGGAACGACGATCGCCGACCTGCTGACGCGCTACGAGTAGGCCGCCTCTCCTCTTCCCGGGGAGCGCACAGGGCGGGCATGCGCTCGCGGCGGTCGCCCCTTCTTAGGTAGAGAGCGCCCTTAGGCGGCGCCGGTCGTCACAGCTGCTGGCGCGAATTGTCCTTCGATGGTGGGGTCCACGCCGCGAGCGAGGAGGAGCGCCGCGCCCTCGCGGATGCCGGCTGCGCTCACGCGCAGCCGGGGATTGCCAAGCTGCTGGAGCAGTGCGAGCAGGATCAGCCCGCCGACACGCAAGGTGCCAATCCGGCGCGCATCCAGTCCGAGGCGGCGGCTGACGGTCTCCGAGGGGGCGCGGAAGAGCGACTCGACGACCTCAACAAGCGTCGACCGGCTCAGTTCAACGGGCGGCGCAGCTTTGGCAGCAAGCCGGCCAAGGCGCCGGATCGTTCCGCCGACGCCGACGACCCGATGGATCGGCGGCAGCGGCCCGAAATTGGCGAGGGTTGCTTGGAGCTCGGGCGCGATCAGCCCCCCGAGCGCTGCAATGGCAACGGGGCCAGGCGGATCGCCCGGCACGCCGGCGGCGAGCGTGCCGGACCCAAGAGGGACTGACTCGATCGCGCGCGGCTGTCCCCCGTTCAGCCAGACGATCTGCGTGCTCGCCCCGCCGATGTCGGCGAGGATCGCCGGGGCGCGGGTCGGGGAATCGAGCGCGGCGCCAATCACGGCCAGTTCTCCTTCCCGCCGGGAGGAGATCCGCTCGACGCGAACGCCGGTCGCCTGCAGCAGATGCAGCACGTCGTCACCGTTTGCGGCGGCGCGGATCGCTTCGGTCGCGAGGGCGATGATCTGTTCCGCGCCGGCCCGTCGCCCGCGCTCAGCGAACTCGCTCACCGCCGCGATCGTTTTGCTGAGCCGTCCCGGCGAGATCCGGCCGAGCCGCGCGACATCTTGGCCAAGAAAGATCGCTCGGCTCGGGTCGGCAATTGGGATCAGCCGTTCCCCATCCGTCTCGGCAATGAGGAGGTGGACCGTGTTGCTTCCGATATCGATCACGGCGACTCGCACAGCCTACTCCACGGAGCGCCACTTCACCTATCATGGTAGCAGGAGGGCCTGCTCAGCTGCTCTCGCTCGCGGAAGAGACGGGAATGAATCGAAAACACCACCTTCCCCGTAGCCGCCCGCCGGCTCTGAGGAATGGAGAGCGAACCGCACGTCCCCCCGCGCTGATCGCTCCGCATCGCGTGCGCCGGTTTGTCTATCGCGGAGGCGAGATCGTTCAAGAAGAAGATCACCTCGTCGATGGCATCGCTCCGTTCGACGAGTTGACTTGGCTCGATCTCCAAAACCCGACGCCTGACGATGTCGAAACGATCCAGCGCATTTTCTCCTGTCATCCGCTTCTCCTCGAGGATGTGCATCATCCCCTTCAGCGCCCAAAGCTGTATGAGTATGCAGGAACGCTGTTCATTGTCTTCTATGCCGCTACATTTGTCGGCGGGCGCGTTTTTCTTCGTGAGCTTCATCTCTTGTCCGGTCCAAACTACGTGGTGACGTTTCACCGCCACGAAATGCCCGAAATCGACGAGGCGATCGAACGGTGGAAGAAGAACGAGGCGATTGTTGGTTCAAGCGGCATCGGGGTAATGCTCTACTCCCTTCTTGATACGATCGTCGATGGCTACTTCCCCGTGCTCGACCAGATCGCAGACCAGGTAGAGCGGATTGAGGCGGAGGTGTTTCGCGGGAGGTTGAGCCGAGATGTCCGTGCCTCTTTAGCCGTTCGCACGGATCTGCAGCGGCTGCGTCGCGTGGCTGGTCCCTGTCGGGATGTGATTCTGCAGCTGATCCGGCATGAAGCGCCGCTCTTCGGATATCAGATGTCGATTTATTTCCAAGATGTCTATGATCATATGCAGCGAGTTGTCGACTCGATCGATGCACAGCGTGATCTGATCGTTTCAATCGCAGATGTCTCGCTCGCCGTCGTCTCAAACAGCTTGAGCGACGTAATGAAGCGCCTGACAGCCTACGCCACAATCCTGATGCTTGTCACCTTGATCACCGGCGTGTATGGGATGAATTTTGACTATATTCCCTTGCTCCACGAGCCGTGGGGCTTCTTTCTCATTCTTGGCGTGATGGCGACTGTCGCGACGGGAGTGTTCTTCTGGTTCCGGCGCGTTGACTGGCTGTAGTTCCGGCGCGCGAAGCCAGCTTGCCAGTATGGGAGGTCGGCTGGTACAGTAGTCTCGGCTCGCGACCGGGCTGCTCTTCAGTATCGCCTGCTACGCTGCCGGCCCGGGCGCGAGAGCGCGTACTGGTCGAGAGCTGTGTCCGCTGAGGGAGGTGACCTATGCGGCGTTTCGGAGTGGCGCTTCTCGCTGCGGTGATGGCCGTGTCGGCGCTCGCCATCACCCCCGGGCGGTCAGAAGCCCAAGCGCTGATCGTCGTCACGCGCGTCTACTCCGAGATCTCTCGGAATGGATGCCTCACCTATGTCGCCCAGTGGTCCGACGGCTCGTACACCATCGTGCCGTGGGTCTGTCCTTTCCCGGTCGTGCCGCTGCGCAATGACGCGCCAGTGCCGGTCGTCCGTTCCTATCAAGAGCGCGGTCGGGAAGGCTGCCTCTGGTTTGTCTCGCTCTGGGCAGACGGGGTGTACACTGGCGTGCCGTGGAGCTGCCCGTTCGGCGTCGTGCCGATTAAGCCGGGCACCGTGCCGCCGCTCTTTGTCCCCGTGCCGCAGCCGTTCTTTGCTCTGCCGGTTCAGCCCTTCTTCTGGCAGCCGTATTGGTATCGTCCGTAGGAGAAGCGTCGGTCGTCGCTTCAACGCTCGAGCAACCCTAGGAGCGCCGCATCGCCGAGCGAGTCGCTGCCGCTGACAGGCACGCGCTCGCCCGTCGCGAGGTCGTACAGCCCGGCAATGAGCCGGTACTGCCCACGCGGGAGGTCGGCGGGGAGGCGCAGCCGCCGTCGCTCAACGATGATCTCGCCCTTCTTCCAGCGCGTTGTCGGGAAGCTGGCGGCGAGCGGCTGCGAGTCGTGCTGGGCGACGAGGCGGGTGCCCTCGTCAAGGAGCTGCACGAAAACGGTGAGCGGGCGCGTTGTCGGGCCGTCTGCTTGCCAAAAGAGGGTAACCTCGCTCTCTCTCCCCTCAAGCCGTTCCGGCAGCATGACCCCGAACAGCCGTCCCGCCTCAGCGAACTGGGCATCGAGCAGGCGGCTGGGAGCGAGACGCGGCGGGCCGTCAACCAGCGTCAGCACTGCCCACGGCTGGGCTCCCGGGTCGAGCGCGATGAAGGCAGGGCGCGCTCCGTAGGCGTCGCCAAGCGTCGGCTCGGTCGTCCGGTCCGCGCCGACGATGACGCCGTAGGCCGCCGCGCCGCCGGGCGAGAGGACGATCCCGGCGCGGCCGTCGTAGCCGCGGATATCGTCGCGCCGGCTGGCGTAGACGAGCGTTGGATGATCGCCAGGGAGCGGCGAGACGTACAGCGTCGTCGTCGCCGGCAGGTCGCGCATGGCGCGGCCGAGCTCCCAGATCCCGGTGTCGAACGCTTGGTAGGTTCCCAGCTCATTCGCCCACCGATCGAAATAGTCGTGGAGGGTGAGGCGAGCCGAAAAGGCGGTGATGGCGACGGCGATCGTGATCCCGGCCAGCGCCCCAGTGCGCCCGAACCGCTCCCCGGCGCGGACAACGGTCGCGAGCCCGAGCCCGGCCAGTGTCGCGGCAGGGGGGAGCGCCCCGATCGCTCGCGCATAGTGCGGCGCATAGGTGCTGAGTGCGGAAGGCAGGAGCATGATGCCCAGCCACGCCAGCGTGAACAGCCCGGCCGGCTGGCGACTGACGAGCGCGGCGAGGATGCCAAGGGCAAAGACGCTGCCCATCAGAGGATCGAACACCGGCCGGCCGGGCAGGTTCGTCCGCAGGTTCTGATCGCCGGCTGCCCAGAACATCAGAAGCGTTCGCACGGGATTGTCGCGCAGCGTTCCCGGGTCGCCCGGCCCGAAACTCGGGTCGACGACAGGCTGGTCGGTGGCCACCACCTGGCTGACGCGGCCGCTGAAAGCGAGTGGATTTTGGAGAAAGTAATGCCCCAAGGGAAGCAGCGCGAACGCGGCAGTCAGCGGCAGGAGCAGTGCTGCTCGCCAGCGCTGCCGCATGAGTGCCGGCCGGAGCGCGACAGCCCCGATTGCGGCGACGATGAGCAGGAGCGGCAGCATCCGTGCCGCGGTGTAGGTGTAGAGACAGGCGGCGAAGAGGAGGCCGGCAAGCGCGAAGTCGAAGCGGCGGCCGGTCCGCATCCCCCGGGCGAGCAGCCAGACCGCGAGACATTCCACAAGCGGCAGCATGGCGAAGCGGAGGGCAACCCGCGAGACGACGAGATGCCAGAGGGTGAAGGGGAACACCGCTGCTGCGAAGAGCGCGGGAAGCCGGCCGACCAGTTCGCGCGCCGCGAGGTAGAGCGCCGGGACCGAGAGGGCGGCAAGGAGGGCAATCGTCGAGCGCAGCACGATCGGCTCGGCACCGAAAAGCGCTTGGGTGCCAGCTTCGATCCAGATGAAGAGCGGTTCGCGTCCGAAATTGCCAGGAAAGAAGACGGGCAGGGTCCGGTCGCGCAGCATCGCCAGCGCATCCAGCCCCTTATACGCCTCGTCGTAGAACAGCCCTGGCGGGATCTCATCGAGCCAGATCAGGCGCGCAATGAGCGCAAGGCCGGTGAGGAGGAGGACAGCGGCCGCTTCCAGCGCGGGCAGCCGACAACGGACCGAGGTAGGCAGCGCCGAGAGCAGAGAAGAGGCCGGGATATCGGGCGTTCGCACGGCTGGCAACCTAGGAGCGGCGCGATGGCGGGCGGCACCCGAGAGGGGAGAACCTGCTTCCGCGCTCCCGCGCCGGGATCATAACCGGCCGCGGCTTACTCTTCTGGGATGCCGAGCCGCTCGATCTCGCGGTCGAAGCCGAGCGCTTCAAACAGCGTGCGTCCGGCGCGCACCTGCTCTCCCCAAGCTGCCACCTGCTCCCGCCACCAGCGTGCCGCCTCGATCGCCTCGTCGAACCGGGCGCGCGGGATGACGACAGCGCCGTCGCCGTCGGCGTGGATGAGGTCGCCCGGCTCAACCCGCCGTCCGCCGCACTGCACCGCAACGTTGATCGAACCAGGACGAGGGTCGAAATTGATCGCCGGCGAGACGCCGCGAGCATAGACCGCGATCTCGGCACTCGCCAGCGCCTCACCGTCGACGACGGCGCCGTCAACGATCACTCCCGCAATGCCGGCAGCCTGCGCGGCGCGCGTCATCCCCGCGCCCCAGACGGCGACGTCGAGCCGGCCTCCAGCATCGACCACAATCACATCGCCGGGCTGGGCGAAGCGGACTGCGTACAGCGGGATGAGGATCGATGGAACATTGGGACGGACCGTCAGCGCCGGCCCGCAGACCCGCGCCCCGCTGCGGAGCGGGCGGATCGCCGGGTCGATGAGGCAGCCCGTGCCGAGCGCGTGGCTGGAGGCGAGCGCTTGGGTAGGGACAGTCGCCAGCGTCGCAATCACGTCCGGCGCTGGGCGGGGGAAAGCGCGGACGATCCGGTTCACGAGCTCGCGGCGGCCGGGGCGGCGGTGACCGGCTTGAAGACCGGATAGACCGGCCCTGCTTTCAGCATCCGGCTTGGCAGCGGTTTCCCCAGCACTTCCTGCAGCCAGCGCGCGCTTTCGATCAGCGCATCGAGGTCGATGCCCGTTTCGACCCCCATGCCGGTGAGCATATGGACCAAGTCTTCCAGGCAGATGTTGCCGCCCGCCTTAGGCGCAAAGGGGCAGCCGCCGGTCCCGCCGAGCGACGCGTCGTGGCGCACGACCCCAAGATCGAGGGCGGTGAGAACGTTGGCGAAGCCGGTATTGCGGGTGTCGTGGAAGTGGGTGCCGAGCGTCACGTCGGGGTACGTGCGCTGGATCGTCTTGATCACCTCGGCGACTTGCTTGGGCGTGCCCATGCCGACAGTGTCGGCGACGCTGATATTGCGGACGCCGATCGCGTAGTAGTGGTCGACGCAGTGCATCACCGCGCTGACCGGGGTCGGGCCGACGAAGGGGTCGCCGAAGGAGCCGCCGATGACCGCTTCGATCTGCACGCCGTCTTGGCGGGCGCGAGCGACGATTTGGGCGTGATCGGCGAGCGATTCGTCAATGGTGCGCCGGAAGTTCGCCTCATGCAGGGGAGCGGAGGCGGCGACGACGAGCCGGACGTGCGTGACACCGGCAGCGACCGCGTTCTCGTAGCCCTTCATGTTCGGGACAAGCCCGTGATAGCGCACCGCCGGACTGCGCACGGCGGTCTTGAACACTTCATCCGCGCCGGCCATCTGGGGAACCGCTTTCGGCGAAACGAACGAGCCGAACTCGATCTCGGGCACGCCGCTGGCGCTGACGCGCTCAACCAGCTCGGCGCGTTGGGCGGGGCTCAGGATCTCCGGCTCGTTCTGCAGCCCGTCGCGGGCGCTGACATCGATGAGGGTCACAGAGGGAGGGATGTTCATATGATGCCTCGGGCCTTGTAGTCTTCCAGCTCCTGCTCGGTCAGCCCGACGATGGTGCGGAACACTTCGTCGTTGTGCATGCCGGGCTTGGCGGGCCCCGTCCACTTCACCTTCCCGGGAGTGCCGCACAGCTTCGGCATCACGCCCGGCATCGGGATCTTGCCCAGCTCGGGGTCCTCAACTTCGATGATCGACTCCCGCTCCCAGAAGTAGGGGTCTTCGTAGATCTCCTTCGCGCTGTAGATCGGCGCCGAGGGAACGCCGGCCTCCTCCAGCATCTTGGTGATCTCGTCTGAGGTGTACTGCTTCGCCCAGGCAGCGATCCACTCATCGAGCTGGTCGCGATCTTCCCAGCGCCCTTCGTGGCTCATGTATTTCGGGTTGTTGGCGACCTCCGGCATGCCCATCAGTTCGAACAGCCGCTTGAACGGGTTGTCGGCATTGGCGGCGATCACCATCCAGATGCCGTCTTTCGCTTGGTAGATATTCGATGGCGCAACTCCCGGCAGGATCGAGCCTTGGCGCTGGCGGATGTAGCCGGTCAGGGCATACTCCGGGATCGCGCCCTCGGTCATCGCGAAGACCGCTTCGGTGATTGAGACGTCGACTTCTTGCCCCTTGCCGCCGTTCAGGTCGCGGGCGCGCAGAGCGAGCAAGCCGCCGATTACGGCTTGGAGCGAGCCGAGCGAGTCTTCGAGAGAGAGCCCGACCCGCGTCGGCGGCCGGTCGGGATAGCCGGTGAGGAAGCGCAGGCCGCCCATTGCGCCGGCGGCCGACCCGAAGCCGGCGCGATTGCGGTAGCGGCCGGTCTGCCCGTAGCCGGAGACATGGATCATGATGAGGCCGGGGTTGCGCTTGCTCAGCACATCGTAGCCGCAGCCCCAGCGCTCAAGGGTGCCCGGCCGGAAGTTCTCCACCACCATGTCGGCCTTGTCGATCAGGCGGCGGGCCAGTTCTTGGCCTTCCGGCACGCGCATGTTGATCGTCACCACCTTCTTGTTGCGCGACTGAATCGGCCAGACGAGCGCGCGCCCCTTGTATTTGGCGGGCCCCCAATCGCGCATCGGGTCCGGCGAATCGGGCGCTTCGACCTTGATCACTTCGGCGCCAAAGTCCGCAAAGAAGCGAGTGCTGAACGGACCAGCCAGCAGGCTGCCGAACTCGATGACGCGGATGCCGTCGAGGGGCATCTTGTACTCGGCGGAAGACCCGTTGGAGTTCATCGCTTTTCGTTCCCCTTATCGTTGTGCGGCGACCATGGAGGGTCGCTCAAGCGCATCCGGCGGCCGGAATTCGGGCAGGCCGGCCAAATAATCGAGCGCCTCTTGCAGCGACACCACATCGCCGTATTTCGCGTGAATATCAAAAAGGTTGGCCTCATGCGGGCCCGGGGCGCGGTCGCCCACCGCCTCGCGGACGACGATCGTCCGGAAGCCGTTCTGGACGCCATCGACCGCCGTCGCCCGCACGCAGCCGCTTGTGGTCACTCCCGAGATGATCACGGTGTCGCACCGCTGGCCGGTCAGCAGGGAGGCGAGGTTTGTGCCGAAGAAGCCGCTGGCAAACTTCTTGACGATGACATGCTCGCCGGGCTGCGGCGCGAGGCGCGGGTCGATCTCCGTCCAGCGCGAGCCGGCGCCGAGGTGCGCAAGCGCCGGCACTTTCTTGATAAACCAGCCGGCATCGCGGAACCCCTCGTCGTAGATGACGGTGGTATAGGCGATCGGGATCCGCTTCTCGCGCGCTGCTGCGAGCAGTTGGCGGGCCGCCTCGACTTCGCGATCGTAGTTCGACCCGAGCGGACATTCCGGATCGGTAAACCCGATCACCCAGTCGATCAGCACCAGCGCCGGCCGTTCGCCGAACCCGACGAGATTGCTGAACCCCTTCCGTTTATATTCGGCGGCAGTCGCTTCGTCGCTCATCCTCGCCCTCCGCTGGCCGGTATAACGCGCCGCAGCTGTTCGCAACGCGCCAGCATCCGATTGTATCAGTTTTGCCTGCCGCTCTAGCGTGCCAGCAGGAGCAGGGCAGTGGCGTAGGCATTGGCGACAGCATGCCCGACCAGCGGCGGAAGCAGCGAGCCAGAAGCGGCGCGCAGCCATGTTAGGAGGCCGCCCAGCAGCAGCACTTGACCGAGCGCGAGGAGGTCGTTGCCGTACGTTCCAGCATGGACGAGGGCAAAGATGCCGGTCGTCAGCGCCCAAGCCGTCCTCGTTCCCCAGCGGGGGGCAAGAGCGCCATAGAGTGCGCCGCGGTAAACCAGCTCTTCGACCGGCGGCGCGACGATCACAACCGCGACTGCCATCAGGAGGGTGTCGAGGCTGCTGCTGACGAGGGAGACAAGCTGCGGCGGAACGATCGGCTGCCCCGCACTGAGCAGCGCGAGATCGATCGCGAGCGCGAGGGCAAGCGCCGCTGCGGCTGCGCGCCAGAGCGGCAGCCGACTCGGCACCAATCCGAGCGCCCGTCGCGGTTCAGGCCAGCTGCGCGCGAAGACCCCGAGCGCCGCGAGCGTCAGCGCGCCTCCGACGATGCTGATCGCGCCGACGGTCGCGCCGTGACGCGGTGCGGCAGTGCCCGCTTCCACCATGAGGCTGAGGAGCGGCGCGACCAGCACAAAGGCGGCAAGCGGCGCGAGGGCAAGGTGGACGAGCAGGAGGATCGCCGCCCCCGCGAGCGGCACGCCGGGAGGCGCCGCTTCTCTCGGCGCTCGCTCGGGCGGTCCTTCCGCTGCTGCCGTCGCCATAGCGGAGCGCTTATCGATCCTGAGGGAGGAGCGCCGCCGCCTCCTCGTCGAGCAGCCAGAGCGGCAGCGTCGCTCCGCCGTAGATCAGCTGCGCCGGCCAGAGGTCAGGCTGCCAAGGGCCGCAGAGGACATTCCGCACCGCCGCAGCTTTGCTCTTCCCGGCCACGAGGAAGATCCGCTCGCGCGCGGCGTTGATCAGGCGGGGCGTGAAAGTCAGCCGCCGCACGTCGGGCGACGACCCAGCCGTGCCGGGCGAGGGCGGGTCGCCGTCGACGACGAGCCGGTCGCCGGAACGGAGCTGCCGGGAGCGAGGAAAGAGCGAGGCGGTATGCCCGTCTTCGCCAAGCCCGAGCAGGATGACGTCAAAGACGGGAATGCCTGCCGGCGTGCCGAAGACGTGTCGGAGCGTCGCTTCATAGGCAGCGGCGGCCGCGGCGAGGTCGGTCTGGTCGGCAGGCATGCGGTAGACCGAATGCGGCGGGATCGGCACGTGGGCGAGGAGCGTTTCGACAGCCATTCGGTAATTACTCGCCGGGTGGTCGGGCGGCACTGCGCGCTCGTCGCTCCAGAACACCTCGACCTTCGACCAGTCGATCTGAGAGCGGAAGGGCTCGCAAACGAGCCCTTCGTAGGTAGCGCGCGGCGTGCTGCCGCCGGCGAGGGCAATCCGGAAAACCCCCATCGCGTCGACCGCGGCGTGGGCGAGGTGGGCAATCCGCTGCGCCGCGGCAGAGGCGAGCTCTGCCGGCGTTTTCACGACCACGATGGTGCCGCGGCGGGCGAGGCTCATCGGCGCGCGAGCAGCGCGGCAACACGCAGCGCTGCCTCCCAGTCCGGGTCTCGGCCGCGGCGCAGCAAGGCGGAGGCGAGCAGCGCCCCGTCATCGGGAATGACCAGCCGCTCGTGACGCGCGATACTCGGCGCGCCCGCACGCGCAATGCGCGCGTCGGCGTTCGTGTCGCCCGCGGTGATGACGAGGTGCGCGTCTCCCGCCTCGACGGCGAGCTGCCGCAGGCCGGGCGGGCCGTTCTCCGAAACGAAGGTGAGCGCCACTTCCCCGCCCGGCCGCACGAGGGAGCGGCGACTCCGGTCGCCGCCGCTTGATGGCAGCGCCGCGTGCCAGCCGAGGGCGGCAGCGAGCCAGCCGACGAGCAGGAGCGCCTCGACAGGCGCCCCGGCATCGCTGACGGTGAGGGCGCGGATCTCCCCGATGGCGGTCGCGAGCGGCGGCAGGTCGAAGAGGGCGGCGACAAGATCGCGCCACGGGCGAAGCCGTCCCCAGGCGAGGTCCGTGATGGGCGGGCCGGTGGCGAGCAGGTCTGCGAGAGGACCTACTCCTTCCTCGCCGAGCGCGGCTGAATCCACTACGAACTGGTCGGCGAAGGCGAGCAGCTCGATGAACGTCGACTCGCCAAAGGGGGGAAGCCCAGCCCACCAGATGATGACCGGGAGGTCGGCCTCAAGGACCGGCGCGATTAGTTCGACAAGGTGACGCGCAGCGTTTCCCCCTGCCTCGACCTCCACCGTCTCGTAGACGACGGGGCATTCGCTCCCTTCCTCGAGGCGGCAGCGCACAGCGATCTGGGCACGCACCTCATCAGCAGCAGCGGGGTCGAGCCGCACGCGCGCCAACCGCGACGGATGGACCCGGCCGAGCGTGCCGAGCAGGCGGTCGGCAGTTGCAGCCGAGCGGGGGTCGCTCGAGATAGCGACAAGGTTGAGCATGCGCGCCCGCGCTGCCGCGCCTACTCCCAGCGTTCGGGTGGTCTGGCGCGTCAGCTCTGCGAGCGCCTCTTCGACGCCGAGGGTCGAGGCGAATGGCTGTGCCCAGCTCGCTGCGCAGGAGTTCTGGTCGGGCATCGGCGCTCTCCTACAGTCGCCGCCACGCACGGCCGTCGGCGGCGATCAAAGCGTCTGCTGCCGCCGGTCCCCACTTGCCGGCTGGGTAGGGATGGACCGCCAGCGCCGGATCATCGTGCTGGCGGGCGAGGACGGCATCGTAAATACGCCACATCATCTCGATCTCGTCGCGCCGCGCGAACAGGGTCGAATCGCCGAGCAGACAGTCGTAGATCAGCCGCTCGTAGGCCTCCGGGGGATCGATGTCGAACGAGGCGCGGTAGAGAAAGTCCATCGCGACGTTCTGAAGGCGCAGCGCGGGGCCGGGCTGCTTGGCAACGAAGCGGAGCGACATCCCTTCGTTCGGCTGGATGCGCAGGGCGAGCACATTCGGCGCGGGCTCTTCGCCCGGCGTCCGAAAGAACTGGCGCGGCGGGCGCTTGAACTGGATGGCGATTTCGGTCACCCGCTTCGGCAGCCGCTTTCCGTGGCGGAGGTAGAACGGCACGCCTGCCCAGCGCCAGTTGTCGATTGTCAAGCGGAGGGCGACATACGTCTCCGTGGCGGAGTCGGGCGCGACGCCGGGCTCCTCGCGATAGCCGGGCACTGCCTGGCCGCCGGGCCAGCCGGCAGTGTACTGCCCGCGCACGACGGCCCGAAACTGCGCTGGCCCGATCGGCTCGATCGCTCGCAGCAGCTTCACCTTTTCGTCCCGAACCGAGTCTGCGTCGAGGTCAACGGGGGGCTCCATCCCGACCAGCGCCACCAGCTGCATCATATGAGTAGCGACCATGTCGCGCAGCGCGCCCGCCTCCTCGTAGTAGGAAGCGCGCGAACCGATCCCGACCGTTTCCGCCACCGTGATCTGGCAATGGTCGATATACCGCCGGTTCCAGATCGGCTCGAGGATGCCGTTGCCGAAGCGCAGCACGAGGATGTTCTGGACGGTCTCTTTGCCGAGGTAATGGTCGATCCGATAGACCTGATGTTCGCGGAAGAACCGCAGGATCGTTTGGTTGAGGGCGCTCGCGCTCGCGAGGTCGTGGCCGAACGGCTTTTCGACGATGATCCGGGCGAACCGGCCGTTCTCGCGCGCTAGTCCTGCCTCGCCCAGCCGCTCGACGATCACGGGGAAGAGGCTCGGCGGCACTGCCAGGTAGTACACCCGATTGCCTTGGGTCCCTCGCTCGCGGTCTGTCTCTGCGAGGAAGCGGGCGAGGGTGCTGTAGCTGTCCGCGTCGTCAAACGACATCGGGCAGTAGCGGATCAGCTCGGCGAAGCGTGGCCAGCGCGAGTCGTCAAGCGGCCGGCGCGAATAGGCCGCGATCGACTCGCGTGTCTGGGCCCGAAAGGCGTCGTCGCTCTGCTGCCGCCGTCCTACGCCGACGATCGCGAAGGCAGGGGGCAAGAGACCGTCGAGGGCGAGGTTGTAGAGCGCGGGCAGCAGCTTGCGGTGAGCGAGGTCGCCTGTCGCTCCGAAGATAACAAGCGCGGCGGGGGGCGGCAGGCGCTCAGCGTGATCACCTGACCGCAAGGGGGTGTTGGCCATCCCATCCTTCCGCATCTGCAGCAGCATCGAGATTGTAGGGGGGCGGTGAGCCGGCGTGACAGGGCGGGGTACTATTTCTGGGGAGGAGATCGCCCTATGCAGCCGACTGACCGCGCCGCTGGGCCGCTTCGGGTGGCGCTGACGGGGGGTGCCACCGAGCTCGGCCTTGTCGTGACCGAGAAGCTTGCTCGCGCCGGGATTGAGGTGAGCGCGATCGTGCGCCACGGGTGGCATCTCAATCGGGTCAAGCGCGCGGGCGGACGGCCTGTTGAAGCAGACACCACGCGAGCGGGAGCGCTGGCAGCGGCGTTCCGCGGCGCGGCGGTTGTCCTCCACCTCTCCCCGCAAGTGACCAACACCCTGCTTCACGACGGCCGCGCTTGGCGGGGCTGGAGGCGACGGCTGCCGCTCGAGGCGAGTGCGGTGGTCGACGCCGCGCGCGCCGCCGGCGTGCCGTATCTGGTTGTCGGCAGTTACGCTGCGCTCTACGGCGAGGCACGCGATGCGACGGAAGAGACGCCCATCGCCCCGCCGGACGACCCCGTCTTTGCCGCTGCTGCCGAAGCAGAGCGCATCGTTCAAGCCGGCGGCGTGCCGTCGTGCCTTGTCCGGCTTGGCTTCCTCTACGGACCGCAGTCGAAGGACCTGTCGCGCTATGTCACCTCATTCCAGCTGTTCCGGCCCTACTATGCGGGCCCGGAGGACACGCTGGGCAACTGGGTGCATTTTGAGGATGCCGCTGATGCGCTGCTGCGGATCGTCGAACGGCGGCCGGCAGCGCCGATCCTCAATGTCGTTGATGGCCACCCCGTGAACTTCGGGACGGTGATCGACCGCTTCGCTGCGCTGATGGGCTTTCGTCGGCCCGGCCACCTGCCGCTAGCGCTGCGCCGGGTCTATCAATTTTTCATCTGGCGGCCGCAGCAGGTGCTGCTCGACACGACGACGACGGTCCGCAACGACCTCGCGCGCGCCCTGCTCGGCTGGGCGCCGCGCTTCCCGAGCTACGAGGACGGGCTGCAGCAGACGGTGGCCGTCTGGCGCGAGCGCGGCCGGCCGTGACGTAAGCCAGAAAGGCGTCAGTTCCGCGTCACCTCTTCAACTGCGCACAGAACGTAGAACTTGAAGTCGCTTCGCCCTTTCGGCCCGCGCTCCTCCGGGATGGGGTGCTGCTCGAACCACTCGCGGTACTTCCGATAGTGGTCGAGGTCGCGGTAGTGCATCTCCGCGACGCGGTACAGCTTCACCGTCTGCTCAACCTCCGCCGCGCCGCCGCTCGTCGTCGTCACCGGCGCCAGAACAGTATTGAAGACGATCTTCTCGATATACGGGTTGGCGAGGATGTCGGGAACATGCACCTCCCACAGCCAGCGGTCGTACTCCTCGGGGGTGACGCCAGGCATTAAGTCGTACCCGACGAGCGCTTTCACCGTCATCGGACCTCCCAGGTGTAGCTTTCTGGCCCGCCCGCGAATCCTTCTGCCCGCACCTGCAGCGGCTGGATGTGCACGCCGATGAGCTCGGCGACGATATTCGCGCGGTCACGCACTGGGGCGAGCGTGCGGCCCTCCGCCAGATTGATCGCCGTCTGTCGCTCAAACCGCTCGACCAGTTCCTCATCGCTCAAAAAGTGAGCAATCCCGCGCAGGAAGACGACCCGCGGCACCTGCACCTGCCAGTCGTAGACATGCGGCCGAAGGTTGCGGTTGCTCCGGTGCGGCGGCCCAACCCAAACAATCTCGGTCTGGGGCCGGCGCCGCCAATGGGCGAGCCGTTTATGCACCTTCCGCTGGATGAGATCGACGGACCAGTCGTCGTTGATCGGCGCCACCATCGTTCGCCCGACTGGAAAGCCGGCGCGATTGATCGTGAACACCTGCGCGAAGCCGGCTTCCTCACGCAGGAACCGCATCACCCGCCGCTGGATCTCTTCGAGGGGCGGCGGCGCGGCGCCGCCAGCACGCTCGTTCGGTTGAAACTGCATCGCTTCCCCTCCTCAGAAATGGGCAGTGGCATAGCGAGCTGCCCGAAGCGGGCAGCTGCCAGCGCAAGCAGAAGAGCAGCGCAAGGTGCCACGACGGCGCTCCGTCCGGGCAGGGAGGGCGCGCCCCTCCCCTACCCGACCACGTCGAAGGCGGCGCCGTGAGCATCGGCAGGGTCGATGGTGAAGCACGGGCGGCCATCGTCGCGCGGCACAATCGGGGAGACCCGCACCCCGCGCTCGGCAAGGAAGCGGCGCGCGGCGTCCAGGTCGCTCGCCTCGAGCGTCAGAAGAAACGGTCCCGGCCCGCGCCTCTCGAGCATCTCGCGCGCCGTCCCGTTTCCGGTCGGCTCAACGAGCGCGATTTCTCCATCGCCCGTCGTGATCAGCCGCGCCCGCCCGCCGAGCCGCGGCGCGGCGAACGCCGGCCCGGCGGTCAGCTCGTAGCGGCGCTGATATTCGGCGGCGACGGCGTCGACATCCGGCACGGCGAGCGTGATGCGCGCAACGCGGCGGACGGGCAGCTGGGGCGGCGCGAAGAACCCCGCCCGTTCGAGGTCGGGGAGGCGCTCCGCCTCAGGCGGCCACTGGATGAGGAAGGGATACACGCGCTGCTCGTGGGGGAGCATCGCGAACATCCGCCAGCGTACGGTCACGCCGTCGTCGCGCAGGCGCTGATGCTCGGCGGGCGGGCTGTGCGGCACTTGACGCTCCGTCAGCCGCCGGTGGTCGCCGTCGAGGTCATCCGTGCCGACCGCAAACCGCCAGATCCCTCCGCCCTGCGCCAGCCAGTCGAAGAATGCCGGATTGCCCTCCGCCCGCACTTTCGCCTCGTCATAAGCGCCGAACAGCTCAAGGTAGTTGAGCGAGCCCGGGAAATGAACGAGGCCGTTGTGGGTGCCGCGCGGATGCCGTCCGCCGTAGCGGCAGTTCAGCCCAAGCCGCTCGCGGTAGTCGGCGATCGCCGCCGGCACGTCAGCGACGATCAGCATCGTGTGGTCGACGCGGGTGATCATCTCTTCCCTACTGTAGCGCGGTGTAACTGTGATGGTTCGGCATGATACGCGCTCTGCGCGCGCGGCGATAGGGGCGCCGATCTCGGTCTCTGCCGATGGTCAGCCGATGCCGGCCGCGCCCGGACGGGGAGCTGTGCAGCAAGAGCGCGCTGGTCAGACTGAGCGGCGGCGAGGCTGGCCGCAGTCAACGCCGACCAGCTTCCGCCCCCCTGCAGCGGCTGGACGACCGCTGACGCGCTCAGGCCGAGGGCTGGCGCTCCTTGGGCGCGGCAGTCGTATCGCGCAAAAGCTCCCCTCTTCCTCGGCGGCGTTTCGGAGAGCAGGGGCATGGAGCCGGGAATGTACCGTCGCGCTGCGGCTCGTCTCACCGCGCAGAGCAGCGGCGCAAGGGAGAGTACGCCTCGCCTTACGAGGTTGAGGGGGCGGTCGAGGGGTCCCGACGGCCCAGCCACTCTTCGAGAGCCCAGCGGTGGCTAGGAAACGCGAGCTCGTCCCAGGGGATTTCTTCAGGCAGAAACTGCCCGACTTCGAGGGTCTCGTGGCTCGTGGCGGCGGGCGTGCCTCCCGTCACTTCGGCGAGGTAGAGCACGTTAATCACGCCTGCCTCGACGCGGGTGTAGACATTCAGCAGCCGCGACACGGCAATTTCGAGGCCGGTCTCCTCGAGCGTTTCGCGGGCAGCGCCGGCCTCGAGCGTTTCGCCAAGCTCGAGGAACCCTGCCGGCAGGCCCCATTTCCCTTTCTGCGGCTCAACCCCGCGCCGGACGAGGACGACGCGGCCATCGTGGACGACCACCGCGCCGACGACAATCTTCGGGTTCTGGTAGTGGATCGCGCCGCAGTCGTCGCACACCAAGCGGGGGCGCGTGTCGCCGGGAGGCACTCGCTCCCGCAGCTTGCCGCCGCAATCAGGACAAAATCGCGCGGTCATCGGGCGGTGAGACGGCGGTAGAGTTCGGGCAAGCGGTGGGGCAGCCGCTCGACATGGTCGAGGATGGTATAGCCCGTCTCGCCGAACATCTGGGGCAAATACTCGCGGGCACGGGAGTCGATCGTCAAGCAGAACGTCCGGATGCCGCGCAGGCGCGCCTCGACGAGCGCTTGCCGCGTGTCTTCGATCGCGTAGCGTCCGGTGTAGCCGTCGAAGTCGTTCGGCTTGCCATCCGAGAGCAGGATAAGCAGCTTCACGCGGGCATCGAGCTGGTCGAGCTTGCGCGCAAGATGACGGATCGGCGGCCCCATCCGCGTGTAGCTGTAGGGGTTCATTCCCCCGATCCGCAGCCGAACGTCGTTGGTATAGGGCTCGTGAAAGTCTTTGATGATGAAGAAGTCGCACTGTTTGCGGGTCGAGCTGGAGAAGCCGTAGATGGCGTAGCGGTCGTTCAGCAGCTGCAGCGCCTCGCAGATCAGGACGAGCGACTCGCGCTCGATATCGACGATGCGCTGCTGGTTCACCCAGCCCCCCGCTGATCCGGAGAGGTCGACGAGGAAGGCGACGGCAATATCGCGACGGTTGGCATGGCGTGCGATATACAGCGCCTCGGAAGGGGTGACGCCGGCAGAGAGGTCGGCGTAGGCCTCGACGACGCTGTCGAGGTCGATCTCTTCGCCGTCTGGCTGTCTGGGCAGCCGGCGGTATTCTGGGCGCAGGGCGTCGAACTGCCGCTTGATTGTCGCGATCAGCTGGCGATGTTTGTGGAGAACGCCGTCGACATACTCGGGCGGCCCCGGCGCGACAACGCGCTCGCGGAGCGCGCACCACCGCGGCTTGTACGCGCTGCGCTGATAGTCCCACTCGTCGTAGACGGCCGCTCCCTCGCGTTCGGCCTCGCTGAGCGCGACCTCGGTCGCGAACCGCTTCGGCGCAAGGTCGAGCCAAATCGTCGCCTCTTCTCCCTCCTGCCCGACCACCGTGTCGTTCGCAGGCTGGTCGCGGATCACGACTTTCGAAGGAGCGGCATCGAGTTCATCGGTCATGCGTGTCTTGAGGACCTGACCGTTCTGGCTGACATACTCGACAACCACGTCGGGCGGGCGGACGATGGGGGCTTCGCGCCGCCGGCGCTCCTCGAGCACCGAGGCGGCCAGTTCGAGGCGCAGCACGCCCCGAAAATGAACGGGGGGCAGGGGGTGAAAGCGGCCGCCCAGCCGCTCGATGCGATGGAAGAGGTAGGTAGCGACGCGCACCGAGTCGGTAGCGGTGGCGTTGCCGGCGAGCATCTCCTCGAGGACAAGCGCAGCGTCGGTGAGCACGTCGCCGATCTTGCGCGGGAGGTCTGCCGGCCACGCTCCTGCCAATGACCAGCGGATGAGCCCCTCCGTCGCCAAGGCGCGCGGGGGGAGACCGTTCAGCGGCGGCCGCTTGGCGGCCGCATCGGCCTTGGCGAGAGCAAAATCGGCGGCCATGCCGCGAAACTGTCGGCACAGCGACGTCTCGATCCGAACGCTTTCCACAAGGTGATATAGCTCGATGGCGAGCACGGGGTCGGCGAGGGTGACGAAGCTGTTGGGCGCTTCGAAGGTGCCGCCGCTGATCTGCGCCCACTGGTGCGCGACCATCAGCTTATAGAGCCGGAAGTCGCTCTCTAGGTCGGGGAATTCAGCAAGCGCTGGAGGCAGGTAGATCGTGGCGCTGTCGGTGAAGGGGCTGGGGTCGTTCGGCCGCGCCGCTTTGAGCGGGACCGGCGCGCCGGCAAGGCCGATGGCGAAGAGGGTGAGCACCTTTTCGACGGCGGTGAAGGGGAGCGCAGGAAATGCCGGCGCCGCCGAAGGTTTCGGGCGCAGAAACGGCAGCAGCGCGGCGAGCCGGCCAGTTCCGGAAGAGGCGCGGCGGGCGCGACGAACCATCGTCTCCTAAAGCACCGTCGAGATCAGTTCACGGATTGCCCGTTGCATGTCGGCATCGTCGGCAATCGGCCCGACCAGCGCGACATCGCTCGCAGCACGGGGGTCAACGCCGGAGGCGATCAGATGCCCTGCATAGACAAGCAGGCGGGTGCTCGCGGGCTCCTCCAGTCCCTTGTCACGCAAATTGCGGATCTTTTCCGCGATCGTCACGAGGTCTCCCGCGAGCTGGCGGTCGATCCCCGTCTCGTGACAAATCACTTCAATTTCGAGCTCGCGCGGGAGAAAGTTGAATTCAATGGCGAGAAAGCGCTGGCGCGTCGAATGCTTCAGGTTTTTCAGCAAGCTCTGGTAGCCCGGATTATAGGAGATGACCAGCATAAACTCGGGCGGCGCTTCGATCACCTCGCCCAGCTTTTCGATCGACAGCATCCGGCGGTCATCGGTCAAGGGGTGGATGACGACGGTCGTGTCTTTACGCGCTTCGACAATCTCGTCAAGGTAGCAGATCGCGCCGTGGCGGACGGCTTCGGTGAGCGGACCATCAACCCAGACGGTCTCGCCGCCTTTGATCAGATAGCGGCCGACGAGGTCAGAAGCGGTCAGGTCGTCGTGGCAGGCGACGGTGATCAGCGGACGCCCGAGCCGCCACGCCATGTGGCGGACAAAGCGTGTCTTGCCGCAGCCGGTCGGCCCTTTCAGCATCACGGGGAGGCGGTTCTGGTAGGCGGCGGTGAACACCGCGATTTCGTTGCCGACCGGCAGGTAGTAGGGCTCCTCGGTAAACGTATACCGTTCAATCCGCGCTTGACTCAGTTCGGAAATCACGCTCTGCCCCCTGCCTGCTGGCGCGCCCGGGCTACTTCGTGCCCTGATAGAAATCAACGTGCTCAGGAATGCCGGTCAGCGGATTCCATTGTACGCTCTGGAGGATCAGGCGTTGGCGCTTGGCGCCGAGCGTGACGTCAATCGGGTCTCCTGCCGCAACCTCGCGCAGCAGCAGCGTGAGGGCGTGCGTCTCCACTTGGACGGGCGTCGACTCGATGCCCGGGCCGTAGATGTTTGCCGGCGTTTTGCCGGCGCGCCGCAACTGTTTCACTTTCTTGCCAAGGATCGTTCGCGGCTCGAGCGCGAGCGGACCTCTCTGCGCCATCGATTTCCTCGCACCTAGGTGGGACCTCCGCGCGCCGACAGGCGGCGGGGAGAGAACTTTTGGAAACTATCACAGCCCCCGGGAGGCGTCAAGAACGGCCGTTCGCCCTCCTCGCAGCGCCGGCGCGCCTGTGCGGCACGGTCGTGACGCGGCGAATCGGGCGCGGCGCGGGTCAAGGCGCGCTCTGCCGCGTCCGCCGGCTAGACCGCGCCGGCGACAGCGGGCTGGCGCTCCGAGGTGCGGGTTCGCCCCAGCATCCAGTCGATCACGCCGTAGCGCACGAGAGCCCAGATAATCAGCACACAAGCGAGCTGAAGGATGGTGTTGGGAAGGGTGGAGAGGGCATCCTCCGGCCCAAGACGGACCCGGGTCGCTCCGAGGATGACCACAAAGAAGATATGCACGCTGTACGCATCGAGCGCATGCTGGCCGAGGGGGAGAAGGAGCCAGCCGACGCCCGCGTTGATCGGTCGCCAAAAGAGGGTCAGCACGAGGTAGAACAGACCGAAGACGACAAGCAGCGCCAGCACCCGTCCGGGGCGGAGGTCAAACTTATAGAACAGGTCGGCGAGATAGAAGCCGAGCGGTCCGCCCACCGCTTGCCCAAGGGGCACGCTGAGGTGAAAAGCGGCGAGGAGACCGCCGAGGGCGGCGAGCAGCCCGAGGGCGATCGCGGGCACCGGGATTCGCTGCAGCGCTTGGCGCACTCGCTGCTCGTGCCAGCCGAGAGCCAAGCCCATCACGAAAAGCAGCTGCCAGGCCGCGAACGGAAAGGCATCCTGTCGCTCAATCGGCCAGGGGAGCTGAACGAGGTCTGGCCACAATTGATAGGCCGCCCAGAGCAAGGAGCTCGCAGCGAGAACAGCAGCGGTTTGCTTTCGCCGGAAGAAGAGCATCGGCAGCGGCGCGAAGGCAACGGCGAGGGTATAGAACAGCAGCACGTCGGTCAAATAGGCAGACTGATGGAGCGTGAGAATGCCGACGGCCCAAGCAAGGGGGTCGTTGATGGGGAACGCGATCGGCGCGCCGATCGCGAGCGACAGGCCTACCATCGCAAGGGTGAGCCCGACAAAGAGCAGATAGAGCTGCGCTGCGCGGCCGAGGGCGCGGATGCACACTTCCTCGAACCCCCGCCGCTCGGCGAGCGGCCGATAAACTAGGCCCATCACGATCCCCGAGATGAAGACAAACCCTTCGGCCGCCGAGACAATGTAGCGGTTGTTGCCAGTGATAAAGTAGAGCAACGATGGTCCGCTGAGATGGTCGACGACCATCATGAATACGCAATACCCGCGGATAAAATCGAGCCGCAGGTCGCGTTTTCCCGTCGTCTGATAGCGCAGCCAACGCAGCATGCTGTCCTCGGTGCCCCCAACGATTATCGCCCGCCTCGGCCTCGATCGCTACGCTTTGGCAGGACGAGGAACAGCCGAGAAGATGGCGGCGTCGTAGACCATGCGCAGCGCCGAGTCGAGCGGCGCCGGCACATCTCCCTTGGACTACTGTCAGGTGAACCGCCGAGTTTCAGGCCGGAAGTGTCAGGTCGTTGGATCCCGCACCGTCACGAAGCTGCCGGCGCGGTCGAGCGGCCCGCCACGCGCGCTTTCACAGTGTCGAGCGGCACGCCGATTGTCTCCTCAAGCTCAAGCGGCAAGCCGACCATCGTCACGCCGGCATCGAGATGGCTGTCCAGCCACTGCCAAAATGCGGCGAGGGTGTCCGGCTGGCCGCCGGTCACCACGAGATGAGGATAAATCGTCTCTACCATCAACTGCTCAGCGCGGGCGCGGTCGCCGGCAAGGGCCGCCTCACGGACGGCCCGCGCTTCATCGCCGAGGCCCGACACGTCCCACAGCCGGTCGAACTCGGGGTAGACGCAATGATTGATGTAGAAATTCATCGCCCCCTCCCATCGCCGCTGCCGTTCGGGGGTGGTGGGCTCGAACAGGATCGAGGGCTGAGAGACTACCTCGAAGCGTTCAAGCGGTCGGCCGACGCGCGCTGCTCCCCTCCGGACCTGCTCGAGCGCCCAGCGAACGAAGCCCGGCGTGGTCATCTCGAGGATGATGCCATCGGCGAGCATGCCGGCGATTTCGAGCATCCGCGGTCCCGCCGCCGCGATCACGATCGGCGTCCGCCGAGGCGGAAGATCGATCGCCGCTCGCTCAACCTGGATCGCCTTGCCGCTGTAGCGGACCGTCCCGTCAGCATTCCGTGTTACGCCCGGCAGGTCGTCGCCCATCAGCGCGCGGATGATGGTTAGGCTGTCGATCATCCGCGTCGCGGGACGATCGAAGGGAAAGCCGTGCCGTCCTTGAACAATGTTGGGAATACTCGCCCCAAGGCCGAGAATGAAGCGGCCGTTCGACACGGTGTCGATCCAGACGGCGGCAGAGGCGAGCAGGAGCGGACTGCGCGTCGCGTTCGCGACAACGCGCGTGATCAGGTCGACCCGCTCGGTGCGCTGGGCGAGCAGCGTGAGGAGCGGAAAGGGGTCCGACACTGCCCAGTCGGCGACCGAGACGACATCAAAGCCTGCGCGCTCGGCTTCCGCGGCGCGGTGCAAGACTGCGTCAATGTCGGTCGGCTGGCGCGGCGTCGGCATGGGGGTTGCCATCACCACGAAGCGCACCCGCGGCGCGATTTGGGCCATCTCTCTCACCTCCGCGCAACGTGCCCGGGATGTTCTCGTCGGTTCACGGGAGGGCGCGCGCGAGCGGCGCCCGCAGGGATCATCGTGCTGCAGACTCCCACTTCATCGGAGCCGCTTGCACCGCTGGATGGCAGACGAGCAGGTGCCAGATCACTGCTTGGAAAGCTTCCGTATGGGGAGTGACGGTGGCAGGGTTGACAGTCGGAATGATGACGCAGGCGTCGGCGACGCGGGCAGTGTAGCCGCCGTCTCGGCCGACGACGCCGGCGATCGTGGCGCCGACGGCGCGAGCATAGTCGAGTGCGCGCACGAGGTTCGGGCTGATATTCCGCTCAAGGTCGCCGCCGCCGACCGAGAAGACGAGGATCATATCCTCCCGGCGCAAGCGGCTTCCGGCGAGCCAGTGCGCGTACACTGTTTCCCAGCCGTCATCGTTGATCCGAGCGGTCAGTTCGGTGACGTTATCGCTCGGCGCGTACGCCTCTATCCCAGCGATCTTGCGGAAATCGGAGACTGCATGCGACGCGTGGCCGGCGCCGCCGCCGACCCCGAGCACGAAGAGCCGACCGCCGCGCGCGCGGGTCTGAACAAGGAGGTCGGCGATCGCTTCAATCGGCGTCGGGTCGAGCTGCTCGAGGATCTGGATCGCCTCACGCAGATAGCTAGCGGCGTGTCCCACTCCGTTTCCTCTCCTCATCGTGGTGTCAGGCGCGCTGCCGGAGTGTAGCAGGGCACCTCGCAGGAGGACAGGGCTGTTGGCGCACCGCGCTCTGTGGCCGTTCTCCGGTGGGAGACGACAGCGCGCCGCTCCTCGCTCCCGAGAGGCGGCTCGGCGAGGAGCCGCCTGATTGGCGGTGCCCTCGAAAAGCGCCGCAGGCGGGTCATTGTCGGTGAGCGCCAGCCCATCGCCGCTGAGCGGCAGGAGCCCCGCTCCCGTGGCGCCTGTTGGCATCCCTGTCCCCGCTGACGGGATACACTGGGTTGACGAAGGATGCTGCGGCGCTGCCTGCTCGGCGAGGGTGCGGCAGGCTGCCGGCGGCGGGAGCGCAGCCACCCCCGCGGCCGCTTCAGGATCGGATTGGAGGTTGGCGCTGCAAGCTCTGCCGCAGCGCGCAGGGAAAAGCGTCGGCGGCAGCGCGACGGAGGCGGAACTCGATGGGCTGGCGGCCGTGAACCGAGAAATTGTCGACAGAGTTTGACATGATCTCGATAATCACGTCGGACGCACCAGTCGAGACCTAACCGTGGTCACACGAGGAGGAGGAAAGAGGTATGCGGGCGTTCCTCGGACGATTACTGCTCGGGGTAGTTGCGCTCACCGCGGCCTGCGCGCCGGCAGCTACGCCTCAGCAGACGGGCGGAGCGCAGCAGCCGGCGGGGCCGCGCCGCGCTGCTGACCAGACTTTGCGCGTGGGGACAAGCGCCAACCCCTCGACCCTTACCCCTGAAGGCGCAGCGACCAGTATCACGCTCTATTCGCTTCAGTTCGATAACCTCATCAATCTGGACGCGAACTACAACATTCGTCCGTCTGCTGCCGAGAAGTGGGAGATCTTGCCGGATAACAGCGCTTGGCGCTGGACGCTGCGCAAGGACCTCGTCTTCGGCAACGGCGACAAGGCGACGGCCGAGGACGTTGTCAACTGGATTCAGACGCTTCTCCAGCCGTCCCCGGCGAACACGGTGGGCAATCAGCTCGTCTTTGTCAGCGGGGCGCGGGTTGTCGATGAGTACACCTTCGATGTGCTGATCCGGCAGCGCGACTTCTCGATGCCCTATCTCGGCGCGAACATCTTCGTCGTCTCGAAGAAGGTGATGGAGCAAGTCGGTGGGCTGCGCGAGCTCTCGGTCAATCCGAAGGGAGCGGGAACGGGGCCCTACGAATTTGTTGAGTATCGTCAGGGCGACGTGGTCGTCTACCGGCTGCGCAGTGATCCGCATCCTTGGCGCAAGCCGATCGCGACGGAAGTGCGGTGGCGCGTTATTCCAGAGCAGGGGCAGCGCATCAACGGGCTGCGGACGGGCGAACTGGATATCGCGATCGGGATCTCGAACGTCGAGCTTGTCGAGCAGGCCAAGCGCGACAACATCAAGGTCGACGCCAAGCCGGATAGCTACACTAACATCATCTTCGACCAGAAGACGATTGCCACCACACCGCTCGCCGACAAGCGCGTTCGCCAAGCGATGAACTATGCCGTGGATAAGGACGCAATCGCGCGGACGCTCTACCGCGGCTACGGGATCCCGATCGGCCAGCTGTCGGTTCCGGGGACATTGAATTTCAACGACCAGATCCGGCCGTATCCCTACGACCCGGCCCTCGCGCGGCGACTGCTCGCCGAGGCGGGCTATCCGAACGGCTTCAAGCTCCAAGGCATCGATATCTCCGCGGCTGAGTTTGCGCCGCTCTTCCAAGCCGTTCAGAGTGCGCACCGCGACATCGGCATCGAGTATGACATCACGCCGAACGAGTTCGCGCAGTACGTCCAGATCGCGCTCGGTCAGCGCCCGCGCAAGGAGATGATCTCGGCGGGCGGCAACAACCCGAATGGGATCTTCACCTTCACTTGGCAGTTCCTGAAGTGCGACCGGCCGCCCGCCCTTGTCATCTGGTGCGTGCCGGAGATGGACCGCCTGCTCAGCGAGGCCTATGCGGAGGCCGACCCGAACCGGCGGCGGCAGCTGCTCCAAGCGGCGGGAAAGGCGTGGGCCGATGAGGTGCCGATGATCTTCCTTATCGCGACCTCCAGCTTTGTCTTGAGCGCTCCCAAGATCGAGGGGTTCGCCCGCGAAGTGCCGGCCTACTACACCTTCGACAGCGTCTATCGCACCGAATAAGCGCGAGAGCATGGCGACGCCGCGGCGCTCGGAGGACGGCCGGGGCGTCGCCGCGTGACGCAGGGAGGCTCCCGTTCGGCGGGGCCTCCCTTTTGCTGTCCAGCGGCGGTGCTACTCGTTGCGCAAGGCGCGGAGGATGCCGACCAATCCCTCGAGGATACGGGCGGTCACGCCCCAGATCAGGTGGTTGCCAAACCGGAAGGCCGGGGAGACAACGAAGAGACCGTCGCGCTCGTAGCGATACACTGTCTGGTTCGCCGGATGGAGCAAGTGCTGGAGCGGCGCCTCGAACACCTCGGCGACCTCGGTTTCCTGAGGAACATAGCGCGGCCGCGCACGCATCAGGCCGACGAAAGGAGTGAGAGCGAAGCGGCTGGTGGTGGCGAGGTCGTCAAGCGCGCCGACATATTCGATCAAGGCGGGCGGGATGCCGAGCTCTTCGTACGTTTCGCGGAGCGCGGTATCCCAGAGGGTGCGGTCGCTCGGCTCGCTGCCGCCGCCAGGAAATGCGATCTGCCCCTTGTGGGTCGCGACCTGGTCGGTGCGGCGGGTGAAGACCAGCGCGAAATCGTCGGTCTGCGGCACAAGCAGCGCGAGCACGGCGCCTTCCCGCAGCTGGCGCCGCTCCGCGGCAGGAAGGATAAACCGCTCTCGGCTGTGAAGCGCGGCGGCGAGCCGCGCCGGAAGGTCGCTAGTCGAGATAGGCACGCAGGCGCTTGCTCCGGCTGGGGGCGCGCAGTTTGCGGAGCGCTTTCGCCTCGATTTGGCGAATGCGCTCGCGCGTGACACCGAACTCTCGCCCCACTTCTTCAAGAGTACGCGCTCGTCCGTCTTCGAGGCCATAGCGCAGCCGCAGCACTTTGCGCTCGCGCGGCGGCAAGGTCTTGAGCGCGCCGTCGACCTGCTCCTTCAGCAGCTGAGCGGTGACCGCTTCGGGCGGCGCGACGACGCTTTGGTCCTCGATGAAATCGCCGAGGTGGCTGTCGTCGTCTTCTCCGATCGGGGTCTCGAGCGAGATTGGCAGTTGAGCGGCTTTGAGAATCTCGTGGACGCGCTCGACCGGGAGCTCCAATTCTTCTGCGATCTCCGCCGGGGTCGGCTCTCGGCCGAATTGCTGGGTCAGCATTCGAGCGGTGCGGATCAGCCGGTTGATGGTTTCGACCATGTGGACGGGGATACGGATCGTCCGCGACTGGTCGGCGATTGCGCGGCTGATCGCTTGTCGGATCCACCAAGTGGCGTAGGTGGAAAACTTGAACCCGCGCCGATAGTCGAACTTCGCGACGGCCCGCAGCAGGCCGAGGTTGCCCTCTTGGATGAGGTCGAGCATGGCCATGCCCCGCCCGGCATACCGTTTCGCCACGGAAACGACGAGGCGGAGGTTTGCTTCAATCAGGGTGCGCTCGGCGGCTTCGGCATCGCGATGGATGCGCTCAAAGCGGCGGGCAATCGCCGCTTCTTGGGAGCGGACGAGCGCTCGAATCACCTCCTCCGAGGGAAAGCAGCGTCCCTGATCGGTGAGGGACGGCTCGCTGAGCCAGCCGACGAGCTCAGGGGCGAGGAGATGCAGGTCGATCGAGTAGTGGAGAAACGCTGCTTCAGCGGCGGCTTCCGGGCAGCGAAGCCGGGCAGCGAGCCAGCTCAGGTCGGGCGGGCCGCTTGATGCGAGCAGGTCGCGGAGCGGCTCCCCGTAGACGGCCTCAAGGATGCTGGGCGGCTCCTCGCGCCCGATCATCTCCCACAAGGCGCGGCGGAGCGTTGTGGCACCCGCGATATTGCCGTAGATCGCGAGGTAGACCTCGGTCGGCGTGGCCGGCTTGGAGAGCACTGCCGGCAAGTTCGCCTCGACCTGGCGCAGGCGGCGTCCATCTTCGATCTGGCGGGCCAGCTGCTTCTCTTGGTCGGCGGTGAGCAGGGCAACCCGCCCGATTTCCCGCAGATACATCCGCACAGGGTCGGAGCCGCCCTCTGCCTCGAGGTCGCCGAAATCGATCTCGCCCGGCTGGGGAACGAGGTCAGGAGAGAGGCTGAGTCCGCCGAGCGAGTTCGGGAAGAGCGGGCCGTCAGCGGGTGAGATGCCGAGGTCTTGGAAGTGCAGGGTGACGAACTCGTGGACCTGGTCGCGGCTTTCGGACATCAGCGCTCCTCCTTGAGCTCCCGCGCTTTCCACACGGCGAGCAATCGGCCGGTTTCGTCACCGGCCATCGCGAGGTAGTCGAGATTGTCGGCAGCGGCGGCGCCGAGGATGGTGCGGCGGTGGTAGCGGTCGCGAAGCCGGCGTGCGACCTCCCGCAGCGCCTGGTCGGCGTTCGCTTCGGTGATGCCGTGCAGTGGAAAGGTAGCAAGCCGAACCTTTAATTCGCCAACAGTTTCGTCATCAGCAGTTTGGTTGACGAAGAGCTGCCGTTCGAGCAGGCCCTCGAACAGTTCGGCTGTCAGTCCGGCAGCAGCAGGGTCAAGCGAGGGGAAACGCATCAGAAGCGCCAGCGCATAGTGTTCTAGGGTTCGCTCGGGCGCAAGCTTGAGGGGCGGAGGGGCGGAGGCGCTGCGCAGGGTGGGCCGCGGCGGCGGAGCCTGCTGGGCGAGGAGAACGCGCGGGTCGACGCCGAGATGGCGGGCGAGGCGCTGAAGATAGCGTGCGCGGACAACGGCGTCGGGCACCTGGCGGATCGCCGGCAGCAGCAGGCGGGCGGCGCGCGCGGCCGCCTCGGGGGTCGAGAGATCTGCGCCGTCGAGCACGGCGGCAAAAAGATGCTCGAGGACCGGCTTCGCCTCGGCAACGAGGGCGCGCCACCGCGCGGGCTCGTGGCGGAACAGGTCGTCGGGGTCCATGCCGGCCGGCAGCGCAGCGATGCGCAGGTCGATATCGCTGAGTGCCGAGAAGCGCACAACCCCGCGCCAGTCGACAACCGGGGTGACCACCTCGCCGGCCGCCGCCTGGACTACCGTCAGCCCGCGCAACGTCGCCTCACGGCCAGCGGCATCAGCGTCGAGGGCCAGCACAATCCGCTTGGTCAGCTGCAGCACCTGACGCACCTGCCGCTCGGTGAGGGCGGTGCCAAGCTGGGCAACGACGTTGCGCTCGCCGGCCTGATGAGCACTGATGGCGTCGAAGTAGCCCTCGACGATGACTGCTTGGTCGGCGCGCCGGATCGCTTGGGCGGCGCGGTCGAGGGCGAACAGCGTGCTCCCTTTGCTGAAGAGCGGAGTTTCCGGCGAGTTCAGGTACTTCGGCTGATCGTGGGGGGCGATCGCGCGGGCGCCGAAGGCGATCGTCTTGCCCTCTCGGGAGCGGATCGGAATGATAAGGCGGTTGCGGAACCGGTCGGCGAGCCGCTGCCCATCGTCGCGCTCGACGGCTAAGCCGGCAGTGACAATCTCTTGGGAGGAATAGCCGAGCCCGCGGAGATAGCGCAGCAGCGAATCTCCGCCGCCCGGCGCGTAGCCGAGCCCAAACTCGTCGATAGTTTCTCGCTCAATGCCGCGTTCGGCAAGGTAGGCGCGCGCGGCGGCGCCGGTTGGAGCGGCGAGCCGATCCCGAAAGTAGGCGGCAGCCGCCTCAACGAGCGACTCGAGGCGGCTGCGGCGCTCCTTGGCGACGGGGTCAGCGGACCGCTCGGGCAGCGTCACCCCGGCCCGGGCGGCGAGCTTGCGCAGCGCCTCGCTGAAGCTGAGCCCCTCCTGGCGCATGATGAAGTCGAAGCCGCTGCCATTGGCGCCGCAGCCAAAGCAGTGGAAGCTCCACGTGTCGGGGTAGACGACGAAGGAGGGCGTGCGGTCTTCGTGAAACGGGCAGCGTCCGAGATAGCTCCGTCCAGATTTGCGCAGGCTGACAAACGGCGACACGAGGTCGACGATATCGAGACGGGCTTTGATCTCGTCGATCGCCGTCACAGCCGCGTCTGCCCCTCCCGCGTACTGGGAGAGCTCACCGGTCGCGTTCGTGAGCGCTCAATGCTGCTTGGGCCGCTGCTAGTCGCGCCACGGGAACGCGGAACGGCGAGCAGGAGACATAGTCCAATCCGGCGGCGTGGAAAAAGGCGATGCTGGCCGGGTCGCCGCCGTGCTCGCCGCAGACGCCGAGCTGCAGGTTGGGATTGACCCGGCGTCCTTCTTTAACAGCGAGTGTGATCAGCTTGCCGACCCCCGCTTGATCGAGCTGTTGGAACGGATTGACGGGCAAGATCTTGCGGTTGACATAGTGCATCAAGAACTTGCCCTCGGCATCGTCGCGCGAGATCGCAAGGGTCATCTGCGTCAGGTCGTTTGTCCCGAAGGAGAAGAACTCGGCGTAGGGCGCGATTTCATCCGCGGTCAGCGCCGCGCGCGGCACTTCGATCATGGTGCCGAACTTGTAAGGGATGGTCTGCCGACGCTGCTCCTGCACCTCACGGGCAACCGCTTCGAGCCGGTCCCGCACCACTTTCAGTTCGTTGACGTGGCCGACGAGGGGGATCATGATTTCGGCGCGGACGGGGATGTGCTCGGCGATCAGGTCGGCTGCGGCGTTCAAGATCGCCCGGACCTGCATCGCGTAGATGTCCGGATAGAGGATGCCGAGGCGGCAGCCGCGCAGGCCGAGCATCGGGTTTGCTTCGCGCAGTTCTTCGACCGTCGCGAGCGTTTTCCGCAGTTCGGCCAACTCGTCGGCGGACCCGCCCTCGCGTTCGAGGTGCTCAATCTGGCGCAGCAGGTCTTCATAGCGGGGAAGAAACTCATGGAGCGGCGGATCGAGCAGGCGGATGACGGTCGGTCGGCCGGCCATAACGCGGAAGATGCCGCGGAAGTCGTCGGTCTGCACCCGCTCAAGTTCGTGGAGAGCGTCAAGATAGAGACGAACTGCCTCATGCTCGCGCAGCCTGGCCCGGGCAGCCGCCCGCTCGCTCGGGGGGAGCGCGTCAATCCGGTCGAGCTCGGCTTGCGCGTCGCGGGCGTGGAGGATCATCTGGCGGACGAGGGGAAGCCGCTCCTCTTCGAAGAACATGTGCTCGGTGCGGCAGAGGCCGATCCCCTCAGCGCCGAACTGGACGGCGCGGTCAGCGTCGCGGGGGTAGTCGGCATTGGCCCACACCCCAAGCCGGCGGATCTCATCGGCCCATTCGAGCAGGGTGCGGAGGTCCGTCAGTTCAGCGAACGTTTGGTCGATCGTCGGGATGCGGCCGATGAACACTTCGCCGGTGGTGCCGTCGATTGAGATCTCCTCACCTTCGCGGAAAAGGCGCCCGTCGACGCCGAAGGTGCCCGCTTCGGTATCGACATGCAGCGCCTCGGTGCCGGCAACGCACGGCTTCCCCAGCCCCCGCGCTACCACCGCGGCGTGGCTGGTGGCGCCGCCGCGTGCGGTGAGCACTCCTTCTGCGACGATCATGCCGTGGACGTCGTCAGGGTTTGTCTCGGGGCGGACGAGCACAACGCGCCGGCCGCGGTTCGCCCACTCGACCGCTTTGTCGGCAGAAAGGACAGCGAGGCCGGTCGCTGCGCCTGGCGAGGCGTTCAAGCCGGTGGCGAGCAAGCGGCCTTCGGCGATCGCCGCTGCCTTGGCTTGCTCATCGAAGCGGGGCATCAGCAGCTGGACAACCTGCTCCGGCTCAACGCGCTGCACCGCCTCCTGCTTCGTGATCAGCCCTTCGCCGACCATATCGACCGCCATCTTGACGGCGGCGGCAGCGGTGCGCTTGGCCGCGCGGGTTTGCAGCATGTAGAGCGTGCCGCGCTCGATCGTGAATTCCAAGTCCTGCGCGTCGCGATAGTGCCGCTCGAGCCGCTCCGCAATGTCGACGAGCTGGCGGTAGAGGGCGGGAAATTCTCCTTCCAGTTCGTCGATCCGCTTTGGGGTCCGGATGCCGGCGACGACATCCTCCCCTTGGGCGTTGAAGAGGAGCTCGCCGTACAGCCGGCGCTCGCCGGTGGCAGGGTTTCGCGTGAAGGCGACGCCGCTCCCGCTGTCATCTCCCATGTTGCCGAACACCATGGTCTGGATGTTGACCGCGGTGCCGAGGTCGTGGGGGATCTTGTTGAACTCGCGGTAGGCGACTGCTCGCGGGTTGTTCCAAGAGTGGAAGACCGCTTCGATCGCAAGCCGCAGCTGCTCGAATGGGTCGCGGGGGAACTCTTTGCCGGTGACCTCGCGGACACAGGCGAGATAGCGCTCAGCGACGTCGCGGAGAGCATCGGCCGTCAAGTCCGTGTCGAGCGCGGCTCCCCGCTCGCGCTTCACTTCCTCGAGGATCGCTTCGAACCGCTCGGCGGGGATGTCGAGAACGACCTTGCCGAACATCTGGAGGAAGCGTCGCCAGGCGTCGTAGCCGAAGCGAGGGTTGCCGGTGAGAGCGATCAGTCCCTGCAGGGTCTCTTCGTTCAGCCCGAGATTGAGGACGGTGTCCATCATCCCGGGCATTGAGAACTTCGCGCCCGAGCGGACGGAGAGGAGCAGCGGATTGGCGGGGTCGCCGAAGCGCTTGCCGGTCGCCTGCTCAATCGCGTGAAGTGCTTCAAGGGTCTGCTCCCACATCCCGGGCGGGAAGACGCCGCCGGCGTTGGTGTAGGCGACGCAGGCGCTCGTGGTGATCGTAAAGCCGGGAGGGACGGGAAGCCCGGCGTTGGTCATCTCGGCGAGACCGGCGCCTTTGCCGCCGAGCAGGTCGCGCATTGAAGCGTTGCCTTCGTGGAAGAGGTAGACCCACTTCGTTCCGGTGGCAGCGCTGACCATCGAAGAGCCTCCGTTGGTTCGTGTCCGACCTCTGCGTCGAACGGTTTGGCACAAGCGAGGGCACCGGCGAGAAGCCCGCCGGCTTCGCCAGTATACCATAGTGCCTATCGTTCACGGCCGGTCCGCCGCGTGTCTTGCGCGGCTGTCGTTCTCCCGACGAGAGCGCGGCGCGCTCCGAGGAGGCGCGCCGGCGACCGCGTCGCTCCGCGGCCTCGACCCGTGTCCGTCTTCTTCCCACTGCAGGGCTTCCTCCGGCTGCGTGGCGGCGCAGACCGACGAGGCGGGGCAGCAGGGGTCGCTGACACGGCGGCAAGCTCCTCGTACAGACGGCCAGTCCTTCTCGACAGGAAGCGCAGGAGAGACGCAGCGCCCAAACAACGGCGGCGATGAGGAGGGGCGCCCACGCGCGATCGCGCCGAAGGAGCGTCGCTCCCTGCGGCGGCTGCGGCGTCGGCCCGCAGCCTCGTCACGCCGAGCGGCGGCATCCTCGTCGCGCATTGCCGTCGCAGCCCGCGTACCAGCAGAACACCCGAGAGCGAGGAACAAGAGGCGCGGGGGACCGCAGCTGCCGGCAGCGCGCGGAGGCGGCCGCGGCGCTGCCAGAAGCGGCAATGACGGAGATGATGCCGAGCCGCTTGCGTCGCGGGTCCGCTCTGAACCCGCTGGGCGGCAGCGCGCGATCGGCCCGCCGCTGTCGCGCCCGGCGAGAGCGCCGATGAGCAGGGGCGGCGTTGCGGACCGGCACTTCTCAGCCGCCGCGCGCTCCCCCATGCGCTTCGAGCGCCGGCGCCGCTCTCCCAAACCGAGTCGGAAGGGCGTGATGCTGACAAGATGCTGACAAGAGGAAGGCGGACATCGCTCTGCTCGCGGCAGGGCGAGGCGTCGCGGTATGAGCGTGGGGTTGGGCACGGCGCTGCCGGCCAGCGGCGTGCGGAGCTGCCAGTCCGCTCCCGCGGTATCGGCGCCGGCGCGTGGCGGCGATGACACGCCTCCGGCGCACGCGCCGGTCGGCGCGCGCTCGCCGCAGCGGGGCTGGATCGGCGAGCGCGCTGCCCGGCGGAATGGTTAGCGTGCGTGCCAGCGCCCGCGCAGGCGCTGAGGCAGGGAGCTCTCACCCTCCCGCGCGAATAGGGCGGTATGAACGACGACGTCGTCCCAGATGAGCGCTGCGCCGACGAGGTCATTCCCGTTCAGGCGCACGTCGTGGCCGAGCCCCGGCGAGGCGAAGACGAGGTGCTCAGCGGTGAGCGCGCGCTGGAGGAGCTGCCGGACGGCGTCCGGTGACGGTTCGGCCGGTTGCGCTTCCAGCGCTTCGAGCGCATACGAGCGCACCAGCCGGTTCCAGTAGGCCTTAAGCGTGGCGGAGTGATCGAAGATATCGGCGCACAGAGCCTTCCCGCCCACGAGCGCCGCCACCCCGACTGGGCCGTCCTCGGGACAGCGCAGCTGCTCTTGGGCATTCCGCACCTCTGCCTCGCGGGCGACATAGGAGTCGCGCATCGCGTTGGTAGCGGAGCGCGCGCCGAGGCGGTGCTGCCGCTCGGCGATGTCGGCCCAGACCTCGCCTTGGTCGGCGATCGGCTGTCCGCGCAAGGCGTACGATGCGGTCACGTGATCGAACTTCCCACGGCGCAGGCGAGGGTACGCCGTCTCTCCCGGCTCGAAGACCGGCCGCGTTTCACGCCAGCGGCCGCGCTCGACGCAGCTCACCGGCAGCGTGAAGGTGGATCGAGCGGGGACAAGCAGCGTCGTGTTGACGATCCGGTTCTGCAGGCCGCCCACCAACTCCTCGCCGTCGAGGATGAACACGGGCAGCGGCCCTCGATTCGTCAGCGCGAGCGTCGGCACCCTCGCCGCTTTCGCCTCAGACACCGTCACCAGACCAGCCGCAATCGCCTCTGCAAGCGTCTGGTAGCGCGCGGTTTCTCCCGGTTCGGGTGAGTAGAGAGGAACAAGGGTGAGCCCTTTGTGCGCTAGCGGGGTGCCGAACTGGAGCCCGTTCAGCCACGCCGCGAGCAGTTCGATCATGCGAGAAGTAGGTTGCTTTTGTTCTTCCATCGTTGTGTCTCCCATTGTATTGGAGAACTATTATAGTTCGACTATTCGAAGAACCGCTAGGTGTTCATTCGTCTTGGGTGGTGCCGGCAGGAACGCCTGTCTCTGCGAGTCCGTCGCTGGGTGGCTAGCTCCACGGCCGTCTGCGGCGGCGCCGATGGCTATTTCGCCGCAAGCGGCGGAGGTTGCGATTGCGGTAGGCGGTGAGGACCGTTCCCTCTGCGGTCGCAACGATGTGGATCCCTTCGAACGGCCGGAGATCGATGCCGCGGTCGCGCCAGCGCCGCACCTCGCGCTGCCCGACGACGAAGACCCGCGCGCCAAGCACCCAAACCGCACGACCGTACGTCATCACCGTTCTAACGGCGTCAAACGGAATGCGGCGGCCGTTCAGCCGGCGGAGGGCGTGGTTGGTAAGCACGACCTGCTCGAGCGGGAGCGTCTGCATAGAGCACCTCCTCGTTCTTTGCGACAGTTCGCGCGTGCGGGCACAGCCAGCCTGTCGCGATGCCCCCCTGCCGCGACGGGCTGGCCTGCGGCGCGACTGCCTGCTCACTTCGGCGCTTCACGCTGTGCCCTCTCGGTATTTCTTCCGCGCTTCTTGGCGTTCTGCGACTCCAGTCCGTCGCCGCAGTTCACGGTCGAGACATTCCTCCCCTTATTTCTTCCGCGCCTCTTGGCGTTCTGCGACTGCAAATGAGAGGCGCCGTGCGAGGAGGGTGCTGAGCAGTTCCACGGTGACGGAAGATGCAGGCGGCACCCAAGCCGGACGCGCACTGAGGCGAACAGCGCAGGCAGGGAAGAGACGGCGGGTGGAAGTGAATGATTCAGAGAAAATCGACGCCTCCTCGGCAGGCTCCAGAGCGACCTGCAAGGAGGCGTGAGAAGCGCTGCGTTGTGGCTCCCCGAGCAGGATTCGAACCTACAACCTAGCGGTTAACAGCCGCCCGCTCTACCGTTGAGCTATCGGGGATCACGTTTTGGGCTGGGGAACCAGGATTCGAACCTGGGCACTCAGATCCAAAGTCTGATGTCCTACCGCTAGACGATTCCCCAGCGGTTTGGACTCCCGGCCCCCCGAGGTGCCGAAGGTGGGAGTCGAACCCACACGAGGGTGAGCCTCACCTGTTTTTGAGACAGGCGCGTCTGCCATTCCGCCACTTCGGCGCCTGACACCTCGGAGCGGAAGACGAGATTCGAACTCGCGACCTTCTCCTTGGCAAGGAGACGCGCTACCGCTGCGCCACTTCCGCGTGCGCTCAAGTATGCGATCGCGGCGGCGCTCCTGTCAACTCTCTTCGACAGCGGGCGCGCCCTCCCCCTATCATCTCAGCAGCGACATGACGAGGGGGTCCCATGAACCGCGGCAAACTCGGCACGATGCCCCGAGCGACCGAACGCGACGACGAGTCGTACCTCGCCTTTGTCGAGGGCGCACGCGTTTTTGCCAGCGCCCTCGACCCGCAGCTGCGCGAGGCGGCCGGCGCAGCGATCACGCGCTACCAGCGCCAGACGGGCCGCCTGCCCCAGACAGTTGACGACGCCAAGCGGGCTCTCGACCCCGTGCCGATTATCGCGTCGCGCAACCGCATCATGCGCACCACGCAAGAGATGATGTGGCGAGGCGTCATCGACACCTACGCCAAGCGGAAGGACGAGCTGCTCGCCGAGCTGGAGGCGGCGGAGCGCTCGCCAATCGGCTCGGTCGAGTGGGACCCGAACTTTCAGTATCCCGACTACTTTGCCAAGGTCGAGTTTCATATCCAGCCCGGCAGCTATTACGCTGACCCGCTTGCCGGGTATATCTACCACTACGGCACGAAGATCTTCTTCCTCGGCCAGAACGACCGCGACGACATCCAGACCCGCTTTGTCAATCGCGTCCCGGCCCCCGCGGATGGCGTGGTGAACCGCGTGCTCGATGTCGCCTGCTCAATCGGCCAGAGCACTACCGCGCTCAAGCAGCGCTTCGTTCAGGCCGAGGTGTGGGGGATCGACGCGGCGGCGCCGATGGTGCGGTATGCGCATAAGCGCGCTGTCGAGATGGGGCTGCCGGTCCACTTCCGGCAAGCGCTCGCAGAGCGGCTGCCCTTCCCCGATGAGTATTTCGACATCGTCTTCAGCTACATTCTCTTCCATGAGCTCCCGCGCGAGGTGATGCCGCAGGTGCTGGCCGAGATGCGTCGGGTGACACGGCCGGGCGGGATCGTCGCGATCGTCGACTTTCAGACGCTTGGCCCGGCGCTGCCTCCGCTCGTTGCCTACTTCTTCGACTTCAGCCGGCGCTATAACGGCGAGCCGTACGCCGCTGACTTCATTACGCTCGATTTCCTCGCCATGATGCGTGAGGCAGGCCTCCGCAACGTTCGCGAGATCGCAACTGGCGAGGGATTTGCCGGGCTCCCGCTCCGCGTTGGAGAGAAATAATCCTCCTGTCCCGCCTCCTCCGCTTCCGAGCGGTCCGCGCGCTGTGCTGTTCGCCGCGTTGGTTGGGGTCATCACCGCCTTCTCCCTAACCCATAACCCGGTTTTCATGGTGTGCACAGGGCCGCTCGTCGCCCTCACCGGACCGTTCATCGGGGGCATGGTTGCTGCCGGCCGCGCCAAGACTGGGCCGCGCGAGGCGCTGCTGTATGCGCTCTGCATCGCGCTTGTTAATACGGCGCCTCTCATCGTGGCATGGCTGTGGCTGGCGCACAACACGGTCGTCCTGTTCGGGCCGTTCGTGCTCAATCGGCCGGAAGTCGCGGTGCTCGGCTGGGTGACCGCCGGCTTTGCCGCCTACATGCTCATGACGGCGTTCGCTGGGGCGATGTACGGAGCGCGGCGGGAGGCGCGCAAGCGCGCCCATGCCGAAGGGCAGCCGCTCGCCTCCGCATAGCGTGCCGAGCATGCTGCCGCCTCTCTCGCCCTCGTCGGCGCCGCTGCTTCCCGAGGGCGGCTGTCGCGGCAGGGGCTCCAGCGCAGGCGCCAAGCGGGCACCGCTTCGGCCGCACGGCACCGCCGCTCGCATGCGGTATACTCCGTTCCACCATTTTCTGGAGAGCCGTGTGTCCTCGCCGACAGCCGATGCGCCGCGCGACCGTCAGCTCGTCCTCGTTCTCCCCGGCCTGATGATCACGCTCTTTCTCGCCGCCCTCGACGGCACGATCGTCAGCACGGCGATGCCGCGGATCGTCGCCGACCTCCACGGTTTTGAACGGTACTCCTGGGTGGCGACGGCCTATCTCCTGACGTCGACAGTCTTGATCCCGCTCTGGGCAAAGCTGTCCGACCTTATCGGCCGCAAGCCGGTGCTGCTGAGCGTGGTCGTCGGCTTCGTGCTCGGCAGCGCCCTCTGCGGCGCGGCGCAGGAGATGGACCAGCTGATCCTCTTCCGAGCGGTGCAGGGGGTCTTCGGCGGCGGCGTGCTTGCCCTTGTCTTCAGCGCCATCGCCGACATCTTTTCGCCTGCGGAGCGCGGCAAGTGGATGGGGCTCTTTTTTGCGATGTTCGGCCTCGCCAGCGTCGTCGGGCCGCTCGCCGGCGGGGTGATCACCGAAACGACCTCATGGCGCTGGGTGTTCTACGTCAATTTGCCGGTGGGGCTGGCGGCGCTGCTGCTCCTCGCCTTCGGCTTTCCTTTCCTTCGGCCTGAACGGTCGCTGAACTGGCGCGCGCTCGATGTTGCCGGTGCCGCCGTGCTGACGCTGGCGACCACCGCGCTCCTCTTCGGCCTCGTGCAGGCGGGGACAACGCGGGCGTGGCTGGCGCCGACCACTGGAGCGCTCTTTGCCCTCGCTGCTGGCGGGGGCATGCTGTTTATCGTCATTGAGCGGCGGGCGCTGGAACCGATCATTCCGCTCGAGCTGTTCCGCAGCCGCGCGGTCGCAAGCGGCGCGGCGCTCTGTTTCTGCTGCGGCTTCCTGATGCTCGCCGCCATCCTCTACGCGCCGCTCTACGCCCAAGCCGTGCTCGGCGATACGCCCACGCAGGCCGGCGGCGTCTTGATTGCGTTCATGCTGACGATGATGGTCGGCAATACCGTCGTCGGCCGGCTGCTGGCGCACTTCAAGCGCATTAAGCCGATCATGCTTGCCGGGGTGGCGCTGCCGGCAGTCGGTCTTGGGACCCTGCTCCTACTTGGCGGACCGAACGACCGGATGGTGCTGATCGGCGGGCTGATTGTCTACGGGGCCGGCTTGTCGTTCTTGCTTCCTCCCGCGAATATCGGCATTCAGAACGCGGTGGAGTTCCGCCAGCTTGGGGCAGCGACCGGGCTGTCGAACTTTGCGCGCTCGATCGGCCAAACGGTGGGCGCGGCCGTCGTCGGCTCAATCGTCGTTGGCCGCTACGCTGCAAGCCTGCCCGCCCTGCTTCCGCCGAGCGCGCAGCCCCTCGACGCAGGGACGCTCGCTGCCCTGACTAATCCGCAGCGGATCCTGGGCGGAGAAGCCAGCCGCCTTGTCCCGCCGGCGGCCGACCCGACCGTCGCTGCCGAGGTGGCCGCCGCCGCCCAGCGAGCGCTGGCGGTCGGCATCCACGACGGCTTCCTCGCCGCCCTCGTTGTTGCGCTGGCAGCATCCGCTATCGTCGTCTTCTGGGTTCCCGATCAGCGCCTGCGCGAGGCCGCGCTCCGGCCGGCGCCGCCGCGTCCGCCGCTTGCTCAGCCGAGCAGGCTGTAGGGGTGCTCGAGCCGGCGCTTGACGAGCTGCAGAAACTGCGCCGCTTCCGCTCCGTAGACGACGCGGTGGTCGGCCGAGATCGTCAGACGCATCCGCTCGCGGACAACAATCTCGTCGTTCAGAACGACCGGCTTCTTGCGGATTGAGCCGACGGCGAGGATTGCCGTCGCGGGCGGGTCGACGATCGCGATGAATTCGTCAACGTCGTACATCCCGAGGTTCGAGATGGTGAACGTTGCGCCTTGGAAATCTTCGGGCCGCGGCCTGTTCTCGCGCACGCGCTGGAACATCGCTGCGTTCTCGCGCGCGATCTGCCGGACCCCTTTCGTATCGGCGCGGTGAATAACCGGCACGACGAGCCCCCGTTCCAAGGCGACGGCGATGCCGATGTTGATCTCCTCGTTGTAATACACCCCGTCGTCGCGGTAGCTGGCATTCAGGAGCGGCATGTCGGCCAAGGCGAGCGCGACCGCTTTGACGATCAGGTCGTTGTAGGTGATCTTGACGTCCTCGCCCGCGGCGTTCAGGCGCTGCCGCAGTTCGGTCAGTTCGCCGGTGTCCACCTCGGTCGTGACGTAGAAATGCGGCACCTGCTGCTTGCTGGCCGTCATCCGGCGGGCGATCGTCTGCTGCATGCGCGTGAACGGCTCGAGGCGCCCGGGGCGCGGCGCGCCTTCTGCCGGCGCGGCCGCGGCGGCCACCGGCGCTGCCGCGGGAGGCGCTTCGCGCACCGGCGCCACCACCTCAGCTGGCAGGGCCGCCGCGGCCTTCTCAACATCCTCCCGAAGGATGCGTCCGCCCGGACCGCTTCCCTTGATGCGGCTGAGGTCGATCCCGCGTTCGGCGGCGATTTTGCGCGCTAAGGGAGACGCCTTGATCCGGCCGTCGTCCGCCTCGATAGCGTCCTGGGAGGGGGCGGTGACGTGGGGAAGCGTGACGGTCGGCGGCGCGGCGGGCGGCGGTGGCGGCGCGGCGGGCGTGCGGGGAGCCGGCGCCTCCCCCTCTGGTTCTTGCGCGGCCGCGGCTGGAGCTGCCGGCGCAGCAGCGGCCGGCGCCGGGGAAGCAGCGGGCGCGCCTCCTTCAACTTCCTCCGCGCTGCCGATATAGGCGATCGGCTGGCCGATCGGCGCTTGGCCGCCCTCCTCGATCAGGATCTTCGTCAGGATGCCCGTCTCATACGACTCGAGCTCCATGTTCGCCTTGTCGGTCTCGATCTCGGCGAGGACATCCCCCTTGGCGACCGGATCGCCTGGCCGCTTGTGCCATTTCAGGATCTTTCCCTCCTCCATGGTGTCGCTCAGGCGGGGCATGACGATCTCTCGGGCCATCGAGACCTCCAAGGAGTGGAAGATTAGGGACGGTTCAGAAGCTGCTTCGCCTTGGCGACGATCGTCGCTGGGGATGGGATGGCAGCCCGTTCGAGCGGCTTGCTGTAGGGCATCGGCACTTCCGCGCCGGCTACCCGCCCGATCGGCGCGTCGAGATAGTCAAATGCTGCTTCGGTCACGGCCGCACAGATCTCGGCGCCGATCCCGTATGTGCCCCAGCCTTCTTCAACGTAGAGAGCGCGGTTTGTCCGCTTCACCGAGGCGACGAGCGTCTCGAGGTCGTACGGCCGCAAGCTGCGCAGGTCGACAACTTCCGCGGAGATCCCGAGCCCCTCGAGCGCTTTGGCCGCTTCGAGCGCGTAGAGCGTCATCCGGCTGTGTGCGAAGATGCTGAGGTCCTTTCCCGGCCGGACGACCTGGGCTTTGCCGAACTCGATGAGATACTCGCCGTCGGGCACCTCGCCGCGGGTGTTGTAGAGGGCGAGATGTTCGATGAACATCACCGGGTCGTTCTGGCGGATAGCGTATTTCAGCATCCCTTTCGCATCGGCAGGAAAGGCAGGCGCGACCACCTTGAGGCCGGGCACATGGGCGTACCACACCTCGAGGCTCTGCGAGTGCTGGGCGGTGAGCTGCTGGCCGCCGCCGCCCGGCGTCCGGATCACCATCGGAACGGGGCACTGGCCGCCGAACATGTAAAAGATCTTCGCCGCGTTGTTGACGATCTGGTCCATCGCCAAGATCGAGAAATTGATAGTCATGATCTCGACGACCGGCCGCAGTCCCAGCATCGCTGAGCCGATTGCGGCGCCGACGAACCCTTCCTCGGCGATCGGCGTGTCGCGCACCCGTTTCTCGCCAAATTCTGCCAGCAGCCCCTGGGTGACTTTATATGCTCCTTCGAAGACCCCGATGTCTTCGCCCATCAGGTAGACATTCTCGTCGCGCAGCATCTCTTCGCGAAGCGCTTGGTTGAGCGCATCGCGGTACGTCATGATTGCCATTGTCGTTCCGGGCTCGCATAGAGATAGTCGTAGAGCGTGCTGGGATCGGGGAAGGGGCTGTTTTCGGCAAACTCGACCGCCTCCTCAACGATCGTCCGTACGCGCTGGACTATCGCTTCGTATTCTTGGTCGGTCAGCAGACCCGCGTTCGTCAGCTGGCTGCGAAAGGCGGGGATCGGGTCGCGCGCAAGCCAGGCGCGCACTTCCTCTTCGCTCCGGTAGCGGCCGGGGTCGGCCATGGAATGGCCTTTGTAGCGGTAGGTGTCGGCCTCAAGCAGGACGGGCTCACGCTCTTCGCGCGCCCGGCGTACCGCCTCGAGCATCGCGCGGCGCACCGCTAGGACGTCCATGCCGTTCACCCGCTCCCCGACCATATCGTAGGCGAGCGCCTTGCGGTAGAGAAACTCGGCGGCCGAGTCCTTATGCTCCGGCGACCCCATCGCGTAATGGTTGTTGACGCAGAGCCAGACGATGGGCAGCCGCCAGATCTTGGCGAGGTTGAGCGACTCGTGGAACGCGCCGATGTTTGTTGCCCCCTCGCCGAAAATGCAGAGCACGATTTCGTCTCCCCCGCGGTAGTCGATCGCGAGGCCAGCGCCGACCGCAAGCGGCAGGTGCCCGCCGACGATCCCATAGCCGCCCATGAAGCGGGTCTCGCGATCAAACAGGTGCATTGAGCCGCCGCGTCCCTTCGAGACCCCGGTCGCTTTCCCGTACAGCTCGGCCATGATCGCGCCCGGGTCGATCCCGCGCGCGAGGGCATGGCCGTGCTCACGGTAGCTGGTGAAGATGTAGTCGTCTGGGCGGATTGCCGAGAACGCGCCGACGATCGTCGCTTCTTCGCCGATGTTGAGGTGGCAGTAGCCGCCGATCTTCGCCCGCGTGTACTGCTCGCCGACCTTTTCCTCGAACTCGCGGATCAAGATCATCTGGAAGAGAAACTGCTGCAACTGCTCGCGACTCTCTCCCGACCATCCGACCAATGTCTCTTCGGCTGCTCGCATCGAAAACCCCTTCCGCAGGCGCGATCGCGGCGATTCTACCACGCCGCTTCTCCGAGAGGCGCTCACAACCGAGCATGCTGGCCGCTTGACGCCGTTATGCCATTCGCGATGTACTTCGCTTCATCGCCGATTGAAAGGAGCATTCTATGGAGGTGGCGCTCGTCGGTCAGCCGGGATTGCTCATTCCGCCTGGCCCTGCCGGCTGGTGGAACAGCGCGCACGTCTCGGGGCCGAATGTCATTCGTGAGGACGATGGGAGCTGGCGGCTCTATGCCTATGGGCGTGACCCGGAGTTCGACCCGCTGGTGCCGATGCTCTCTGGCCGTACCGGCGTGGCGACCTCCGCTGACGGGATTCACTGGGAATGGGTCTGGGGGCCGCGAAGCCTCGGCTCGGTGCTCGAGCCGAGCGCTGACCCGACGCGTTTTGACTCGGCGTTCGCGGGCGTCTCGGATGTCCAGAAGGTCGATGGGCTGTATTGGCTCTGGTATCAGGGGGGTGACCAAGCGATCGTTGAATACGGGCCGGTCCGCGCCCGCGGCCTTCGGATGCGGGTCGGCGCCGCCGTTTCGCGCGACGGCGTGCACTTCGTCAAGCTGGACGGACCGTTTCGCGGCGCGCTCTTCGATGTTGGCGAGCCGGGCGCGTGGGACTCGCTTTTCGTTTCCCAAGCGAAGGTGCTGCGCGAGCCCGACGGGTCCTGGAAGCTGTACTACCATGCCTTGGAGGGAAATCAGGGGTCGCGTATCGGTCTCGCCGTCTCCGGCGATGGGCTGCGCTGGGAGCGCGTCGGCAAGATCTTGGGGCCCGGCGCAGAGGGCGATTTCGACGAGCGCGGTGTCAGCAGCCGCTGCATCCTGAAGATCGACGGCGTGTACGTCATGTTCTACGAGGGAAGCAACCGAGACTCCTACTACGGCATCGGCCTTGCGACTTCGCCCGACGGGATCCGATGGACAAAAGAGCGGGGCGATGAGCCGGGCGGCGCCGTCTTTCTCCACGCGCCGAGAGGCTCCGGGCGCTGGGATTCGCGCGCGGTTGGCACGCCCTGCGTCGTCCCCGATGGGCAAGGCGGCTACCGGATGTACTACGTCGGCGCGCATGAGGTTGCAGTGCGCGACCCCTCCAAAGGAGATACCTCGTCGCTTCACGCCATCGGGCTTGCTCTCAGCGACGGCGCGAATATCCGCCGCTGGCGGCGGTGGAATGAGGAGTAGCCGGCAGACGAGGCGCTCACCGGACGACGTCGATCCCGCTGCCGCTGACAATCTCGCCGATGCGGGCGACTGCTGGCGTCTCTGCTGCAAGCAGCGCCGCTTCGAGCGCCTCGGCGCGCTCGGCCGGGATGGCGATCAGCAAGCCGCCGGAGGTCTGGGCGTCTGCGAGCAGCAGCCGTTCGACATCGTCGAACGCGCCGTGCCAGCGCACCAGCGGAGCGGCCGCCTCGAGGTTGCGCCGGGTGCCGCCCGGAATGGCGCCCGCTTCGGCGAGGAGGCGCGCTGCCGGCAGCCAAGGGAGTGCCTCGGCGTCGATGCGCGCCCCAACCCCGGAAGCGGTCGTCATCTCCAGCAGATGGCCAAGCAGGCCATAGCCCGTGATGTCGGTGGCGGCGCTTGGACCTACGCGGAGCATCGCCTCGCTCGCGCCACGATTGAGCGTCGTCATCGCTGTCACCGCGGCGCGCACCGCCTCCTCGGGGGCGATCCCGCGCTTGATCGCGGTGGCGATGATCCCGGTGCCGAGTGGCTTGGTAAGGAAGAGAACATCGCCGGGGCGCGCGCCGACGTTGCGGACGATCCGCGCCGGGTGGATGACCCCCGTAACGGCGAGGCCGTACTTCGGCTCAGCATCATCGATGCTGTGGCCGCCGATGATCGGGCAGCCTGCTTCGCTCGCCTTGTCGATCCCGCCGCGGACGATCTCGGCGAGCAGCCCGGTGGGCAGCAGGTCACGCGGAAAGGCGACGATCGCCAAGGCGAAGAGCGGCCGTCCGCCCATCGCGTACACATCCGAGAGCGCATTCGCCGCGGCAATCTGCCCGAAGATGTAGGGATCGTCGACGATAGGCGTGAAGAAGTCGACGGTCGCAACAAGCGCCGTCTCGTCGCTCAGCCGGTAGACGGCCGCGTCATCGCGAGTCTCCGTTCCGACCAGCACATTTGGGTCGCCGAGAGGAGGCAAATGGCGCAGCACCTGCGCCAGCTCGGTCGCGCCGAGCTTGCACGCTCACCCAGCGCCGTGGCTCAAGCTCGTCAGCCGCACGATCTCGTGGGGGTCCATCGGGCTCTCCACCGCGATTATCTCAGGTTGTGTCCTGCCCCGGCGACTAGACTTCAGTCAACGCTCGCGGACTGGCGCTTCTCGCAAGGAGGGAGACGATGGCGCGCTCGATCTGCATGACGTGCGGCGTGCAGTATCCCGAGTCGGAGACGCCTCCAACGCGGTGCTTGATCTGCGATGAGGAACGCCAGTATGTCGGCTGGAATGGCCAGCAGTGGACGACCCTCGAAGCGATGCGGGCGGAGGGCTATCGCAATCAGATCCGGCAGGAAGAGCCGAACCTCTGGAGCATCCAGACGGCCCCCGCTTTCGCCATCGGCCAGCGCGCCTTTCTCGTCCAGACGCCTGAAGGAAATTTGCTCTGGGACTGCGTCACCTTTATCGACGACGAGACGATCGAGACCGTGCGCCGGCTCGGCGGAGTGCGCGCAATCGCTGTCTCCCACCCCCATTACTATTCGGCGATTGTCGAATGGAGCGAGGCGTTCGACAATGCTCCGATCTTCATCCACGCGGCTGATGCGCAGTGGGTGGTTCACCGCTCGCCGGCGCTCTCGCTCTTCTCCGAGGAGACGAAACCGCTCTTCGGCGGACTGACACTCGTGCGGCTTGGCGGTCACTTCGAGGGCGGGATCGTCGCCCACTGGCCAGCGGGTGCGGACGGGCGCGGGGTTGTGCTCAGCGGCGACATCATTCAGGTGGTGATGGACCGCCGCTGGGTCAGCTTCATGTACAGCTATCCGAACCTCATCCCGCTGTCTGAAGCAGAAGTGCGCCGGCTGGTCGAGCGGATCCGCCCCTTCCGCTACGACCGGATCTGGGGCGCGTTTGCCGGCCGGCAGGTGATGGAGGACGCCGCCAACGCCGTTGAGCGGTCGGCGCGCCGTTACCTTGAGCGGTTGCGCGCCCCTTGAGCTTTACAGCACAAGCGCATTGGCGACACAATACTTCCGCTGCGACGCAGCAGTCCTTAGGTTGGAGAGAGCCCAGTGAGTGAGCCCGCGACTATCACCCCGCTGAACAACGGCCCCTACCGTGTCTCCGGCACCTTCACGGTCACGATGCCGAGCGGCAAAGTGATCAAGCAGGATGGAACGGCGTTTCTCTGTCGCTGTGGGCAGTCGAGCAACAAGCCGTTTTGCGACGGGACGCACGCCAAGGTCGGCTTCACTGCCGAGGAGGCGACCGAGGAGCCGTCAAGACCGAGCGGCGACGGCTTTGTCGCCGTCGCCGACGAGTCAGCAATCAAGGAAGGGGACGTCGTCGAGGTGACGGTGAACGACCAGCCGGTCGCGCTGGCGCGTGTCGGCGGTCATCTCTACGCGGTCTCGGCGATCTGCACCCATCAGCACGCCAACCTCTGCGACGGCACCCTCGACGGACAGCTTCTGATCTGCCCGCTGCATGGGGGCGGCTTCAACGTGCGGACCGGCCAGGCGGTTCTGGTGCCGCCGACCGAACCGCTCGCGACGTATGAGGTGCGCGTCGAGGGGGGGAAGGTGCTCGTCTCAATCCAGCCGCGCTCGAGGTAGCGGGTGGAGACGATCGTCGTTGTGGGCGCAAACCTCGCGGGCGGACGCGCGGTCGAGACGCTGCGCGGGGAAGGCTTCGACGGACGGGTCGTCCTCATCGGCGCCGAGCGCGATCGCCCCTACGAGCGGCCGCCGCTCTCGAAGGAGTACCTCGCGGGGGCGAAGGAGCGGAGCGCGCTGTTCCTTCGCCCCGCGCATTACTACCAAGACGAGCGGATCGAACTGATCCTAGGGGTGCGTGCCGAACGGCTCGATGCCCGCGAGAAAACGGTATATCTCGCCGATGGCCGCGCCGTTCCCTACGACAAGCTGCTGATCGCGACCGGCGCGGCCCCGCGCCGACTGAACGTGCCGGGCGCAGACCTCCCGAACATCTTCGTTCTTCGAACTATTGCTGATGCCGATGCGATCCGGTTGGCGCTCCGGCCGGGTGCCCGCGTTGTCGTCGTGGGAGCAGGGTTCATCGGGATGGAGACGGCGGCGACTTGCCGACAGCTCGGTGCGGCGGTGACGGTCGTCGAGCCGCTGTCGGCACCGCTTGCGGCGGCGCTTCCCCGCGCTATCGGCGAGCAGCTAGCAGCGATCCACCGTGCTGCAGGCGTCCAGTTTCGGTTTGGCGAGAAGGTGGTCGGGTTTCGCGGGCACGGCCGCGTCGAGCAGGCACTTACCGACGCTGGAGCGGCGCTCGACTGCGACCTTGCGGTCGTCGGGGTCGGCGTCGTTCCGGAAGACCGATGGCTCGAGGGCGCAGGGATCGCGCGCCAGAACGGCATCCTCGTCGACGAGTTCTGCCGGACGAGCATGCCGGATGTCTGGGCGGCGGGGGATGTCGCGAACTTCTGGCATCCAGGATTGCGGCGGCGCCTTCGCGTCGAGCATTATGAGAACGCCCAGCAGCAGGGGGTGCACGCCGCCCAATCGATGCTCGGCAAGGGCGTGCCCTACGCGCCGCTGCTCTCCTTCTGGTCGGACCAGTACGACCGCAACCTGCAGCTTGTCGGTCATCCTGAGCCGGAGGATCAGCTCGTCTGGCGCGGCCGCCCGCCGCACGAGCCGTGGGCGGTCTTCTTCCTTCGCGACGGCCGGCTCGCCGCCGCCTTGACGGTCAACATGGTGCGCGAGCAGGTCGCGGCCCGTCAGCTTATCCGGAAGGGCGTTGCTGTCGACCCGGCAGCGCTTGCCGATCCCGCCACTGACCTCCGTGCTCTCGCCCGCTCGCTCTAACGTTCGGAGGATCGATGTCCCACCCCGCTCAGCAGCTTCGCTTTGGCGTTAATCTCTCTACCTCGGCGACGGCTGGTGCCGACCCCGCGCGCGACGCCGTCCTTGCCGAACAGCTCGGCTTCGACCTCATCGCCTGCTCCGACCATCTCCACACCGCGTATCCGAACTTCGAGACGTGGACATTCCTAACGTGGGTCGCTGCCCAGACACGCCGGGTGATGATCCTCTCCAACGTGCTCGGCCTGCCCTATCGCCCGCCGGCGGTAATCGCCAAGATGGCGGAGTCGCTCCACCGGCTGTCGGGCGGCCGGATGATCTTGGGGCTTGGCGCTGGGGCGGTCGATGCTGAATTCGCCGCCTTCGGGCTGCCGGTGCGCTCGCCTGGCGAGAAGGTCGCCGCCCTCGAGGAGGCGCTCGACATCATTCAGGCGCTCTGGCGGGAGCCGAACGTCCGTTTCGCCGGGCGCCACTATGCGGTCGATGGCGCGACGATCACGCCCCGGCCGACAAGCGCGATCCCGATCTGGCTGGGGACGTATGGACCGAAGGCGGTGCGTCTAGCGGCTGAGCGCGCCGACGGCTGGGTGCCTTCTATGCCCTATCTGCCGCTTGCCAAAGCAGTCGAGAGACGGGCGCAGCTGCGCGAGGCGGCTGCTGCCGCCGGGCGGGACCCGGACGCGCTCACCTGCGCCTACAACATCACGGTTGGAGTGGGGCGCTTCACGCCGCGCGGCGAGACGATCGCCGGCGAGCCGCCGGAGGTTGCCGCCCGGCTTGCAGAGGTCGTCCGAGCAGGGTTCACCTTCCCCATCTTCTGGATCGTCGGCGATCAGCGGACCGGAATGGAGCGTCTGGCCGGCGAGGTGCTCCCCCGCGTGCGCGAGCTGGTCGGCGGCTGATCGCGCAGGAGTCATGCTGCGGCGCTCCCGCTGATCGCGGCCGCAGCCCCGTCCATTGCGAGTCCGTCCGCGGCGATGCCGACGCCCATCCCAACCGGCGACGCCGCCGCACCGGTGAGGCCGAAGCCGGCAAGGAACGGGCTGGCGACCCCCGCTGCCATCGCGTCGCCCGCCCCGGTTCCGACGAGCATCCCAGGGCACCACGCTCCCACCGCGCCGGCGACAGTCGCGCCGACCCGCCGCAGCCTCTCCGTGACGACGAGGGAAGGCGCAGGACGATCCGCTGGGCGATGCTGACGGCCCTCCCCTCGATCAGGACTGCCAGCCCGCCGCACGCAGGTGCAGGCGACGATGGCGGTCGGGGACGGGCCCAACGGCATCGCCGTCGACCCAGTCGCGACCATCGTCGACGCCATGGTCAGTGTCATCAACGGCGCGACCGGTGCCATCATCGGCCAGCCCGCCGTCGGCAACAGCCCGTTCGGGGGCGCCTCCTTGCCGAGAATGCCCTACGCCGCAGTCAGTTGCCGAGTGGAGGGGCGCCAGCCGGACAAGCCTGCACGTCGGTCCCGCAACGCTCGTCATGCAACTGAACCGCGGTGATCTCTGGATGACCGCCTCGAGCGTCCAGGTCACGCGCCAGAACCCCGGCGGTCAGCAGTCGACCGCGTTCAGCAACGCGATCGTTCAACCGACGGTGACCGCGCTCCCAAAATCCTGCGCCGCAGATTGCCGGGTTCCAGCCGCCAAGCGCGCCGGTCGAGCCGGGAGGAGCGCATCTCGTCATGAGTTGACGGAGTGCCGCGCTAGGCCCGCTATTTCGGCGGTTCGGCGGGAGGAAACTGAGTGTCACGCTCATTCCTAGCGACCTAAGCGCTCCCGACACCATCGACGTGCAGGCGAGTACTCCTGCGCCTGGCGGCAGCCCGTCGAACGCTACTCTCTAACTGGTCGTGGCCGTTCCATAGGGCTCCTTTGCGCCGAGCGTGCCCAGCTTCGTCGCGCTTGGCGCCGAGGAAGAGAGCGGAAAAGGTATACATTCTGCGTGGATTCAGGCAAGATCACGCCCACAACCTGTCGCGAAGGAGGCTGTGTCCATGGGCCGGAATGGGCTCGCGCTCGCTGCCTGTGCTGCGCTGATCCTTGCCGCTTGCGCTCCTCCTGCTCCCTCTGCTGCCCCGGCGCCGGGCGGAACGGCGACCGCCGACGAGCAGCGCGACGATCAGCAGGTCCTCCGCATCGGTGCTGCCGGCCTGATTGCGCACCCGACGCCCTGGTCAACCGGCGGCAACGCCTACATGCTCTGGACCCTGTATGACAACCTCATCTCGCTCGGGAAGGACTACACGCCGCGGCCGTCGATCGCCGAACGCTGGGAGCTGCTTCCAGACAACACGACGTGGCGTTTTTTCATCCGGCGCGATATGACGTGGCCGAACGGCGAGAAGCTGACGGCTGCCGACGTTGAGTTCACGATGAACCAAGTGATCGAGAAGAATTGGCCCCAGCGTGCGCCGTTTGCCTCGATCACGGGCGCGCGGCTCGTCGATGAGTACACGGTCGACTTCATCGCGCGGCAGACCGACCAGTCGATCCCGAATGCGAGCCAACAGCTCTGGATTGTCCCCAAGCGCTATCTTGAACAAGTCGGCGACCGCGAGTTCGTGCTCAGGCCGATGGGGTCCGGACCGTACGAACTGGTGGAGTTTCGCGCAACAGACATCCTGCGCGTGCGAAAAAAGAGCACGCCGCATCCGTTCCGCCGCGCGATCGCGGATGAGCTGATTATTCGCCAGATCCCCGAGAACTCCCAGGTGGTTGCCGGGCTGCGAACGGGCGACCTCGATATCGCTTCCTCGCGCAACCTCACGGCCGAACAGGCAGACACGCTCAAGGCGGCGGGCCTCGTTGTCTTGGCGAACCCCGGCTCGAACATCGCCGGCATCATGCTCCAAGGACGCGCCGAAACGGAGAACACGCCGCTCCGTGACCGGCGGGTGCGCCTTGCGGTCAATTACGCCGTTGACCGCGCCTCGATCGCCCGCGCCATCTATCGCGACTACGGCCAACCGACGGGACAGCTGGCGTTTCCGGGGACACTTTACCACGACCCAGCGGTTCCGCCGTTCCCCTTCGACCCGGCGCGCGCTCGCCAGCTGCTCGCGGAAGCCGGGTATCCGAATGGGTTCAGGCTGCCTTGCGGGATCGACTTCACCCTGTCGATGACTCCCTCCGACTTGGTGGTTGCGGTGCAGAGCAACCTGCGTCAGGTGGGCATCGAGGTGGAGGTCAATCAGCTGGAACTGACCGAGTACGTCGACAAAGCGTATGGCCGGAAGCAGCAGTGCGACATGATGTTCGGCGGCACCGCAGACTTCCTCGGTTTTGGGCCGAGCCGGGTGTTCCAAGGCTGCGGGAAGCCGGCAGGGGGCGGTCCCGGCACGACGTGGTACTGCAACCCGGAATGGGACCGGCTGATGGACCTTGCCTATGCCGAGCGGGATCTCCAGAAGCGGATCGAGTATGCGCGGCAGGCCAACGCTATCCAGCGGCAGGACAGCTACTTGCTCTTCATGCTGAATGCGCCAAGCTTCATCGCCTACTCGCCGAAGATCCGCGGGATGAATATTGAACTGTCGTTCATCTACAACTTCGACAGTGTCTACCGGGTGAGATAGGACGCAGCCACGCCGTCTCTTGCGGACTGCCCGACGGCAGTGAGACTGGCGCTGTGCCTGTCAAGCGCGGGGTGAAAGGGGCGGCCGGGATACGGCCTCAGCCGCTTTTCACGAGCGGGGGCGCAGTGCTGCCGGATGACGGTCCCGCGATCGCTTCGACGTTGAGCATGTGGTCGGGGCAGGCGAGCGGTGCGATGCTCTCGCCGCGCTGAAGTCGGGTGACTGACTGGTAGCCGTTCTGGGCGGGGAGGCGGAGGATGATCGGTCGGCCCGCATCGAGGTCGGCGACCCAGTAGTCGGGGACGCCGGCCGCCGCGTCAGCGCTCGCCTTGTAGCCGCTGTCGAGGGCGAAGGTCATGTCGGCAACTCGATGACAAGCAGGGCATCCTGCGCCCGAAATCCGGCCTTTTAGGAAACAGACGCCGCTCTCCGGGTGGTAGAGGAAAAGGTTGGGAACGAAATACTGCGTCGCGCTAACGCGCATGTCGCTTTGGACTTGGACGAACGCTCGGCCGTCCACCTACGCATGGAAGAGGGTCGCGAAGCGGCCAAGTCGCAGGATCTGCTGATTGCCGAGCGCTGCCATTTCCATGGAGTTCCGCCGGTCTTCGGTGCGAAAGAAGCCCAGCTCGCCCATGCGCTGAAACCCGTCGGCAGTGAGGAGGCGCGGCTTGGCGGGGCTGCTCATGGCTGCTCCGCTGGCCCGAGGATGGCCTCGACGGGGACAGTAAGGTCGGGGAGGGCGAGCGGGGCGACGGTCTCGCCGCGCTGAAGTCGGGTGACTGACTGGTAGCCGCTCTGGGCGGGGAGACGGAGGATGATCAGTTGGCCCGCATCGAGGTCGGCGACCCAGTAGTCTCGGATGCCGGCCTTGGCATAGGCGGCGGCTTTGGGGCCGAGGTCGTACTCGAGCGAATGGACAGCGACTTCGACAAGTAGCAAGACATCTTCAGCGGTGGGAGTTGCGCGGGCATAGAAATCGGCGCGCGGTCGGAGGAGCGCAACATCCGGCTGCGGTTCGTTCAAGTCATCCAGCCGGATAGGATCCTGGACGCTGACGATGACATCTTCAGGGACGCGGCGGCCGAAAAAGTGATTGGTCCGTTTCACTGCTGCCGCATGGCTATCGCTGACCGGGGTCATCGCAACTACGATCCCATCGAGGAGCTCGGTCCGCTCGTCAGGTCGCAGTATCCCCACCCGTCCCATCCGATGGTACTCGGCGACCGTGAAGCGTCGGGGGCGCGGTTCAGCTGCGGCGCGTTGGGATGCGAGGGTCATCGTCCCTCCGTTCTAGGGCCGAGGACGGCCTCGACGGGGACAGTAAGGTCGGGGAGGGCGAGCGGCGCGATGCTCTCGCTGCACTGGTTGACTTGGACGGTGCGGTGGCCGCGCGGCGCCGGGTCGCGGCACACCGTGCTCCAGCCCCCGTTCAGGGCCGAGGCCCCGTACTCGGGGACGCCTTTGCGAACGCGGTCGCGCTGGAGGGAGGTGTCAGCGATCTCGATGACAAGCCGCCTGCCCTCGGCGGCCGGGGCCATGCCGGCGCAGGGATCGTCCCGCCCGGCGAGGAGAGCAAGACCCGGCTGGGGCACATTGCGCAGGCCAAGCACGTCCGCGTTGTGCGGGCGTGCCACAGCGCGGTTGCCGAGCGCTTGAACGAAGTCGCGCGTGCCGCGATTGACGGAGCTCATGGGCGGCGGGGTAAGCGGGGGCGTTTCGACGCTCTCCCCTTCCGGCAGTTCGCTGCGTTCGTCCTCGTCGAGGATGCCGGCATCGAACTGCTGCTGGAACCCCCGGACCGTGAACTGGCGCCGCTTGCCGTTGGTGACCATCGCTCACACCTTGGCCTTCCAGAGCGTGCCTTGGGGCGTGTCCTCGAGCGCAATGCCCAGTTCTGCCAGCCGATCACGAATGCGGTCGGCGAGGGCAAACTGCTTGGCCGCGCGGAGGTCGCGCCGGACGTCGATTAGGAGCTCCACAAACGGCGCTGCGCCGGCGGTCTTCGTCGGCGGCGGAAGGAACTGGAGGCCAAAAACTCCGCCCCCAAGCTCAAGAAGGAGCGCCCGCGCGCCCGCGATCGACTGTCTTGCTTCGCGCCGCCGATTCAGTTCGCGGACGAGGTCGAACAGGATCGCCTTGCCGGCAGCGACATTGAAATCGTCATCCATGGCAGCGATAAAGCGGTCACGCCAAGGGTCCGGGTCGAAGTCGTCTGGCCCGCCGGGGTCGGCCGCCGCGACCGCCCGGCGAATGTAGTCGGCCTCGCGCTCCGCTGCCGGCAAGCTGTCCTCGGTGTAGGTGAGCGGCCGGCGATAGTTCGAGCCAAGGAAAAAGAGGCGGAGAGCGTCGGCGCTGAAGCGATCGAGGATCTCGCGAATGGGGATCAGGTTGCCGAGCGACTTGCTCATCTTCTCGCCGCCCAGCTGCAGCAGGCCGTTGTGCAGCCAGTAGCGGACAAACGGGGGGCGCTCCGAGATCGCCTCTGACTGCGCGCGCTCGTTCTCATGGTGCGGAAAGATCAGGTCGGCGCCGCCGCCATGAATGTCGATCTGCTCGCCGAGGTAGCGCGCGCTCATCACCGAGCATTCGATATGCCACCCTGGCCGGCCGGGACCCCATGGGCTCTCCCACGCCGGCTCGCCCGGCTTCGCAGCCTTCCAGAGCGCAAAATCCAGCGGATCCTCTTTCTGCTCCCCGACCTCAATGCGCGCCCCAGCGCGCATGCCCTCGAGGGTCCGGTGGGAGAGCGCGCCATAGCTGGGGAACTTGCGGACACGGAAGTAGACATCGCCGCCAGCCTCGTAGGCCATGCCCTTGGCAATCAGCGTCTGCACGGCGGCGATGATGCCCGGTACTTCGCCGGTTGCTCGCGGATAGATATCCGCTCGGCGGATGCCAAGCGCATCCATATCACGGAAGTACTCGACAATCTGCTGCTCGGCCAGTTCACTTGCTGCGATCCCGGCCTCAGCGGCTCGGGCGATGATCTTGTCGTCAATGTCGGTGAAGTTCTGGACATAGCGGACACGGTAGCCGCGATATTCGAGATAGCGGCGAATAACGTCGAACTGGACGTAGCTCATCGCGTGTCCGATATGGGAGGGCGCGTAGGGCGTCACGCCGCAGACATACATCCGCACCGGGTCGTGCGCGGGCTGGAACAGCTCTTTCTCGCCGGTCAACGTGTTCGTCACACGGATCATGCGCGCGCCTCCTGACCGGCGGTTGCGGCGTAGCGATGCACGATCTCGTCGAAATCGATCGCCGGCGCGCTGGGGTTGGGAGCCCGGCCCTCGAGCGCGGCAACCCGGGCTTCAAGCTCGACTACCCGCTGCTGGAGCGCGTGGATCGCCTCAGCAACCGGGTCCGGCAGGCGTTCGATCGTGCCGGAGTCGGCGTCGCGGATCGCCACGACCCGGCCGGGAACGCCCACGACCGTGGCGCGAGCAGGAACTGATTGAACGACGACCGAGCCGGCGCCGACCTTGACGTCATCCCCGATCTCAATCGAGCCGAGCAGCTGCGCTCCGGCGCCCACGACGACGCGGTTGCCCAGCGTCGGATGGCGCTTGGTGCGGCGGGTCGAGACGCCGCCGAGAGTGACGCCTTGGTACAGCGTGCAGTCATCGCCGATCACCGCGGTCTCGCCGATCACAACGCCCATGCCGTGGTCGATGAACAGCCCTTCGCCGATCTGGGCGCCGGGATGGATCTCGATCCCCGTCAGGGCGCGGCCGAGGTGGGAAATAAGCCGCGGGATGAGCGGAACGCGCCGTTTCCAAAGGGCGTGAGCAAGCCGATGGATGGTGCGGGCATGAAAGCCGGGGTAGGTCAGAACTACTTCGAGGGCGCTCCGGGCGGCGGGGTCGCGCTCGAGCGCCGCCTGGATATCACGCCGAATACTGCGCCAGAGCGCCATACTCACCTCCGGTGCCAGCGTCAGGACGGCCGTCGGGGACGGGGCGCCGCCTCAGCAGCGCCCCGAGCGACAGGAGCAGCGCGTCGGAAGCGGCCCAGGGCCCGGAGCAAGCATCACTCGAGTATGGCACAGCGTTCGGCAGCGCGCTTCTCGCCGGCCGACAAGGCGACGCTGCCGAGCGGTCAGGAGATGCAGCCTTACCAGAGCTTTCCTTCTTCGAGCCAGCGCTTCACCTCAGCAGCCTTCTGCCGCGCCTGCTCCATGTCAGGGAATTTCCAGACCGTGCGCGGCTGGTCGTCCCAGCCAAGGATACACACTTCGTTCCAAGGGCCGACCTGACGGATCACGACTGACTCGACGCGATCTTTGATCTTCTCGCGGGAGACTTCCATGAAGGCTTTCCTCGAAGGCTTTCCTCTCGCAATGTTGCGTCCGGATTGTATGCAAGCCTGCCCCACTGGCGCAATCTTGCTCTCGCCTCGGCACGTTCTGGCGGGAGAGCAACGGCTGCTCTCGCTCGGCATCCTTCTCGGGGCAGGCCGTTGCCCGCTTCTCGCGCTCCCCTCCCCCTAAGCCGCTGCCCTGACCGTCCTCCAGCATGAAGCGGAGTGCTTCCCTCGCTTCGCACTGCGGCTTCATCGTCGGGCGGCAGCCGCCTGTGAGCGTCAACGGCCTGTTCGAATCGGGGAGCGACCACATAGACTTCATCGCGAGGCGCTGCCCGCTCGGCCAGCGACGCAAGCAGTCACCCGGAGAGAAGGCGGCAACTGTTGGGCGCCATTGTCCAGCTTGCGCTGGAACGAATTCAGGCCAATTGGAAGCTGCTGAGCGCCGTTATGCTCGGCGTGCTCGCCTCGGTCGTTCTTCTCGCGAGTGCGCCGCTCTACTCGGGCGTGCTGAATGATCTCGGCCTGCGTTACACGCTGCTTCGCGAACCGCCTGCCCGCTCCGACCTTATCGTTCAGCTGACTGGCCGGCCGACCCGAGCCGGCGACTATGCCGCAGCGAGGAGCGCGATCGAGGAGCAGGTTGACGCTGCGCTCGGCCGCTATCTCGGTTCGCCCGTGCGCTATGGCAGAAGCGCCAGCTACTTTGTCTACCGTCCCGGCCAAGTCATCCCGCCCCCCGGCCAGACAAGCGCAGCTCAGCCGCGCGGCTATATCCAGTTTGCTGACGGCATCGAGGGAAAGCTGCGGATTATCGAGGGCACATGGCCGGCCGCAAGCAGCAGCGAGACGGCGGCGATTGCAGGGTTCCAAGCTGCCGCGGAGCTGGGGCTCAAGGTCGGCGAGAGCGTGCTGCTCGCCCCCGTGACAGGCGGCGAGCCGATGCCGGTCCGGATTGTCGCTCTTGGCGAAGCCGCGGACCGCAACGACCGGTTCTGGACTGTCGGCGCAGTGCGCATGAGCGAGCAAGCGCGCGATTGGGTCATCCTTCCTCTCGTTGTTGCCCCGGAACAGTACTTTGCGGCCGCTGAGCGCGCCTCGTCCGACTACACCTGGCTGTGGCCGGCAGACACGGCGCGGATCACGACCGCCAACGCGGCGGCGGTGCGCGACGCGATTGGCCGGCTGCGGGCTAGTCTTCCCGGCGCCGTCCAAGGCGCAACGATTGTGACCGCCCTCGACTCGATCCTCGGCGACTACCTCGCCAAGCTCGCGCTCACCGAAATCCCGCTCTATCTCCTCATCCTTCAGATTGTCGGGCTTGTGCTGTTCTATCTCGTCCTAGTCGGCAACGTGCTGGTTGACCGCGAGGCAGGAGAGATTGCGCTGCTGAAGAGCCGGGGAGCGACAGCAGGTCAGATCCTGCTGCTCTATCTGGTCGAGGGGGCGGCGATGGGGGGCGTCGCTGTCGCGGTCGGCCCGCCGCTTGCGGCGCTGCTAACGGCGTCGCTCGGCTATCTGCCGGGCTCGCCGCTCGCTGGGGGCGGCGCGCTCCCCGTTCGGCTCGGGCTCGAGACATGGCTGCTGGCGCTGGCGGGCGCGGCGCTTGCCCTGCTCGCCCTTCTCATCCCCGCGAGCCGCGCTGCGCGCGTCAGCATCCTCCTCTACCGCCGGCAGGCTGCCCGCGCCAGCGGCGCTCCGGTCTGGCAGCGCTATTATCTCGACCTCGCGCTGCTCGCTTTCGCGCTCTTTGGCTTCTGGGCGGTCCGCCAGCAGTCGGCGCTCGCCGGCGCACAAGCGGTCGACCCCTTGCTCCTCCTCTCCCCTGCACTCCTCGCTCTCGCCCTCTCTGCGGCCTTCCTCCGGCTGATCCCGCTGGTGTTTCGGCTCCTGCTGCGCCTCGCCGGCGGGCTCGCGCCTGCTCCCATCGCGATCGCGCTTACCCAGATGAGCCGCCGGCCCGCGCCCTACACCCGCCTGATCCTGCTGCTGACGCTGACGACGACGCTCGGTCTGTTCAGCGCCACTTTCAGCGGCACAATCGACCGCTCGTACCATGACCGGACAGCGTATCGCGTGGGGGCGGATGCGCGCATCGAAGGGATCAACGGCGGCGCCGGCCGACCGAAGGCGCAGATCCTCGATGCTGTCAGCGCGGCCGGGGCCGGGGCGGCGACGGCAGCCTACCGCGCCGATGGCCAAGTCGGTCCCCCGCAGCAGAGCCAACGCTACCGTTTTCTCGCGGTCGACACCGCGACGGCAGGAGAGGTCCTCTGGTTTCGGCAGGACTTCGCGCCGCGTCCGCTCCCCGACCTGCTCGCCGAGATCGCCGACGAGGGGACGTTTGCCGACGGCCCAGCGCTGCCGGAAGGGGGCGAGACGCTCGGCCTCTGGGTGCGGCCGACGCCACGGCAGGAGCGGCTTGCCCTGCTCATCCGGCTGCGCGACGCGGAGGGACAGCTGCTCGACGTGGAGCTGGGGCGGCTCGATTTCGCCGACTGGCGCTACCTCGAAGCGCCGCTCGAGCCGCTCGGGCGCTATCGTCCCCCGCTCCGCCTCGCCGCGCTCTACCTTCAGCCGGTTGGCGGGTTTGCCGAACCGGGCGGCGGCGCGATCTTGCTCGACGACCTTGCGATCCGCGAGCCCGGCGGCATCCGCCGCATTGTCGACCCCCTCGACTCGACGGCTGGCTGGGAGATCCTGCGCGATGGCGCGGGGGAACAGCAAGACACGCTCACGGTGGTTCGTGCCGACACCCGCACCGGCACCCCCGCTCTTCGCTTCGCGTGGTCCCCGCGCCGCACCTTTGGCACGCGCGGGATTGCCATTCGCGACGACGACACACCCCTTCCGGTGCTCGCGTCGCCGGGCTTCTTGCAGGCGGCAAGCCGCCAGGTCGGGCAGACGCTGCTCCTGAACATCGGCGACCGCACTGTGCCCGCGGTGATCAAGGCGACGGTCGACCTCTTCCCGACGCTCGAGCCAGACGGGCCCGGCTTTGTCGTCGCCGCGCTTGAGCCGACGCTCACGCGAGTGAATGCCGTTCCGGGCCGGCCGATCTACCCAAACGAGGTGTTCCTCCGCCTGCCCACCCCGAGCGCTGACCTTGAGACGTTGGGGTTCCGCACTCTCGCCGCTCGCGCCGTGCTCTCGCAGCGCGCTCTTCTCGATGAAGCGAGCAGCGACCCCCTCATTGCTGCCGGCTGGGCAGGGATCCTGACGCTCGCCTTCCTCGCTGCGCTCACGCTGTCATTGGTCGGCTTTCTCGTTCAGAGCGTTCTGCTGCTGCAGCGCCGTCTCGTCGAGTTCGCTATCCTGCGGACAATGGGGCTCTCCTACCGGCAAGTGGCCGCGCTGATCGCGTTCGAGCAGGTGTTTCTCATTCTCGCAGGGATCGCCGCCGGCACGGTGCTCGGTCTCCAGATCGGCGCCCAGATGCTCCCCTTCCTTGAGTTGACCGAGCGCGGAACGCGGGTGCTCCCCCCCTTCATTATCACCACCCAGTGGGCAGCCGTCGTGCCGGCCTATGCCTTACTCGTGCTCTTTTTTGCCGGCGCGATCGCTGCGACCGGCGCGGTCGTCTCCCGCCTTCCGCTCGGCCGCACCTTGCGGATTGGCGAATGAGCGGGCTACTCCTGGAGCGTCAGCCGGCTGGCGCGAAAGGAGGTGCGCGCAATAATGCGGCCATCGACGTGCAGCAGCACGGTGTAGCGTCCCGGCTGGGCGATCGTCAGCTGGTTGAGCGTGATGGTGACCGGCATCGACACCTCCTCGCCGGGCTCGGCGTGGGGCGGCCGGCCGACGTTGAACTGGAGGCGCGGCGGCTCGGGAAGAAGGCTCGCGCCGTCCTCATCGACGAGCGCGACAAGGAGCTCGTGGGGATGAGCGGTTGCGCCCCACGGGATGACCAACTTGATCGCCAGCGCCAGCTGCGGATGAACAAAGGGGAACGAGCGGCTGTAGAGGGTGTCCCAGCCGCCGCCGAGAATGTACAGCTTGCCGTTCGCTTCCTGCGCCCCGTCGGCGAGGATGAAACACTCGGCGCGAATCGAGTCAACCCAGTCGTACATACCGCCTCCGCGCTCGCAGCATAGCAGGACGCGAGCGGACGGCCGCGCTTCCCGCCTGGCGTGAAGAGCAGACGCGCTGGGGCGCGCTCCGAGAGCGGAGCGAACGAGGCACAAGGCACGAGCGATGTAGCATAATCGGCGCGCCGGCTCTCGTGCCGAGCATCTTCCCCGGAGGACCAGCATGGCATTTCAATTGCCGCCGCTCCCCTATGACTTCAACGCGCTCGAGCCGTACATCGATGCGCGGACGATGGAAATCCACCACGACCGTCACCATGCTGCCTACGTTACCAACCTCAACGCCGCGATCGAGAAATACCCCGAGCTGGCGAACCGGACCCTTGAGGAGCTGATCACCAACCTCGACGCCATCCCAGAGGACATTCGGACGGCGGTCCGCAATAACGGCGGTGGCCACTGGAACCACACGATGTTCTGGGAGATCATGGGGCCGCGCGCCGGCGGCGAGCCGGAAGGGGACCTCGCCTACGCCATCCGCGATGCGTTCGGCAGCTTCGCCGAGTTCAAGAACCTCGTCAACCAAGCGGGGCTCGCCCGCTTCGGCAGCGGCTGGGCATGGCTGACCATGGAGCCAAGCGGTGCGCTGCGGATTGAGAGTACGCCGAACCAGGATGTGCCGCTGATGGAAGGGCGCATCCCGATCCTCGGGGTTGATGTCTGGGAGCATGCGTACTACCTGCTCTATCAGAACCGCCGCGGCGACTATCTCAATGCTTGGTGGAATACGGTCAACTGGGCAGCGGTCAGCGAGCGCTACAAGAAGGCGAAGCAGCGGTAGCTGACCGCTCGCGCGGTGCTCCTCGGCGAGCAGAGGCAGCGCTTGCGCGGGGAGAAGGAGGAGAAATGACCGCCAAACCGCGCAAAGGGTATGTTGATGCCCCAACCGGCCAAGTGCACTACCGCATGCTCGGCGAGGGCGTGCCACTCCTCCTTCTCCACCAGTCTCCGAACTCGTCGCTCATGTTCAGCCGGGCGATGCCGTTCCTTGCGGCGCGCGGCCTGCGGGCGATCGCCATCGATACGCCGGGCTACGGCAACTCCGACGTACCGGACGAGCGCCCCAGCATCGAGACCTACGCCAGCGTCATCCCCGCGGTATTGGACGCCTTCGGGCTGGACCGCTCCGCCCTCCTTGGGCATCACACCGGGGCGGCGATTGCCTGCGAGTTCGCGGTATGCCACCCGGAGCGGGTGACAACGCTCATCCTGAACGGCCCGCCGCTCTACACCGACGAAGAGCGCGAAGCACGCTTAGCGCGCGCGCCAGCAGGACCGCTGCCGCTGCAGCCCGATGGCAGCCATCTCCTCCAGCGGTGGCAGCGCCGCATCGCGGCATCGCCGGGCTGGACCGACCTCGAAGCGATGCATCGGGGCGTGGTCCAGACCCTGATCGCGGGCGAGTACGATTGGTACGGCCATCGGGCAGCCTTTGAATATCGCATGCTGCCCCGCTTTCTTGCGCTGACGGTCCCGACTCTCATCCTGACGAATACTGGCGAAGATCTCTATCACCACTCGTGCCGCGCTCGCGACCTGCGGCCCGACTTCGCCTTTTTTGCCCTCGAGGGCGGAACGCACGATATTGTCGATGAGCAGCCCGAGAACTGGGCAAACGTCGTCGCCGACTTCGTTCTCGGAGAGGGGCGCTGGGCGCGCTGAGCGCAGCGACCGCTCGCGCTCCGACCATCGGCTCGGTCGGGTGAGCGCAGCTGCGGCGCTCCCTCGCTACAATGCCCCCGATGGATGGTCGAACGCTCGTTCTGCCAATGCGCTCGACGCGTGTCTCGCTCGAAAGCGACCGGCCGATGACGGGCGTCTACCATGTCACGCATCATCTCTATGACGCTCTCGCTGCCCCGGAAATCCGCCGCCTGCCTGATGGGCGCTTCTTCGCCGACTTTGATCGCATTGCCGGCCGGCTGGCGGAGCGTTTCGAGCCGAACGATGACTTCAGCCGTTGGCGCGTTGTCCTCCGTCGGGGTGTCCGGAGCCATGCCGGCAACGAGCTGACAAGCGATGATGTGCTCTGGAGCTACGCACGGGCCTTCGCGTTTCGCGCCATCGGCAGGTGGCGCATCGCGACGATTGCTGGCGTACCGCCGGTCGACGGCGTTCGAGCGCTCGACCGCTACACCGTCGAATTCCGAATCGAGGGAGCGAATCCTTCCTTTCCGCGCTATCTCTGCTTCGGCACCTGCGCCATCGTCGACTCAACCGAAGCCCTGCGCCATGCGACCGCCGACGATCCGTGGGCGTCGGCGTATCTTGCGGCGGTCCCGTGCGGCTTCGGCGCCTTCGACCTTGCCGCTCACGATGAAGAGCGGCTCCGCTTGGTGCCGCGTCGAGCGTTCTGGGCGGGCCCGCCCCCGATCGAGGCCGTCGAGTATCGGGCGGTGCCGGAACGGCAAGTCGGTCTTGAACTGTTCGCGCGCGGGGAAGCGAACTGCCTCGTCGGGCTTACTCCCGATGAAGCAGTCGCGGTCGCAGCGCTGCCGGGCGTGACGCTCCGGCTCGCTCGCACCAACCACGCTGCAATCGAGTTCAACCGCGAACGCCCGCCCTTTGACCGCCGCGCCGCCCGCGAGGCGGTGCTGCGCACCATCCCCTATGAGCGATGTCTCGCTGAAGGGTCGCTCGGGTTTGCTGAACGCCAGCTTGGGCTCTACCTGCCGAATACGCCGGGGCAGCTGAACGGCGCTTGGCCGTATCCGCCCGACCGCGACCTAAGCCGTCGGCTCGTGCGGGAGGCGGGAGCGAGCGGAGCAACGGTCACCTTGGCGACGGTCCGCTCGCCGGAAGCAGCACGCATCGCCGCGCTGATCGGCGAGGCGCTGGCGGCAATCGGGCTGGAGGTCGAGCATCGGGCTGTCGACGAGTTCGGCGATGAGCTTCCCGACCTCTTCCTGCGTGACGACTGCAGCCACGGCATCGCCGACCCCCACTACGATCTCGCTCTCGACTTCGCGCCGCCGCGCGACATGCCGTTCCGGCTTCTCCACGGTCCCCGGCTTTCGGCAGAACTGCGCGAGATCCGCCGCGCGCCGGCGCGGGAGCAGCCGGGCCGGTATCGCGCCCTCAATCGTCAGATGCTTGCCGAAGCGGCGTGGGTTCCGCTCAGCGGACACACCTACATCATCGCTCACCGCGAACTCGACCCCTGGTTTCTGGGGCCTGCCTATTTGCCGCTCGCGAGTCTGCACTGGAATGCGGCTCGCTATGTGCTTCCGCCGTACCGGTAGCGTGCCGAGGGCGGCGCGGCAGGGGCGAGGGACGGGGGACGGTCAAGCGGCGCGCGATTTCCGATATCATGGGCACGCGTGGCAGATTCTGGCGGGACGACGTGATGAGCGGACGCGACGCGGCGACAGCGATGCCCTCTCCGCAGCCGCTGGCAGCACTGCGGTTTTCCGTGCTGGAGGCGCATGGCGTTCGCCATGCGGCGACCTTGCGCACGCGCGGAGCGAGCCGGCCGCCCTATCATTACGGCAACCTCGGCTTTGCCGTTCCCGACGACCCGCAGGCCGTGGTCGCCAACCGCGAAGCGGCAGCGGCGGCAGCGGGGGTGACGCTCGACGCGCTGGTCGTTGGTCAGCAGGTGCACGGCGATCGGATTGCGGCGGTCGGTCCCGCAGATCGGGGGCGGGGCGCTCGCGGACGAGATGCCCTGCCGGCGACAGATGCGCTGATAACGGACTCTCCCGAAGTGGCGCTGCTGGTGCTGACTGCAGACTGCGCGGCGCTCGTGCTCTATGCTCCCGATGTCCGAGCGCTTGGCGTCGCGCATCTCGGCTGGCGTGGGACCGTCGCCCGCTTGGCGGAGAAGATGGTGGACGCGCTTGCTCAGCGCTACGGCGCGGACCCGCGGCGCCTTGTCGGCGCGCTCGCGCCGAGTATTGGCCCGTGCTGCTATGGTGTCGGAGAGGAGGTGATCGACGCCGTGCGGTCTCGCTTCCGGTCGCCCGATGCGCTGCTCATTCGCCGTGCCGCCGGGGTTGCCTTCGACATCCCGGGCGCGATCCTGCAGCAGCTTGCTGACGCGGGCGTGGCGCCTGCTGCGATCGAGCGGAGCCCGCTCTGTACCTCCTGCCGGACCGATCTCTTCTATTCTCACCGCGCCGAACGCGGCCGGACCGGGCGGACCGGGCTGATTGCGGCGCTGCCGGCGGTCTGAATGGAGCGATTATGGACCCCGTGGCGGTTCGCCTACGTGACGGCTGAGGCGCCGAAGAGCTGCGTCCTCTGCGAGAAGTGGGCCAGCGACCAGGATCGCGACAATCTGGTTCTCCTGCGCGGGGAGCGCGCGTTCATCCTCCTGAACCTTTTCCCCTATAACCCCGGGCATCTGATGGTGGCGCCGGTGGCTCACATCGCCAGCCTGCCGGCGCTCGACCCCGCCGCTCGGGCGGAGATGTTCGAGCTGGCGTCGCTCGCCACCGACGTTCTCAGCCAGGTCATGAAGCCGAACGGGTTCAATCTCGGCATGAATCTCGGCCGCTCCGCTGGCGCGGGGATCGCCGACCATCTGCATCTCCACGTCGTGCCTCGCTGGGAGGGCGATACCAATTTCATGCCGCTGCTGGCCAACACGCGCGTGCTTCCGGAGACCTTGCCTCAGACCTACGACCGGCTGCGTCCTGCCTTCGAGGCGGCGCGCCGCTAGCCGTCTGTGCGCTGGGCCGCCGTCGCACTGGGGCTGGCCGCAAGCGCGCTGGCGCTCGTCTCGGCGGCTCGCTCCGAGACGAACCTCCTCGCGAATGGCAGCTTCGAAATCGCCGACGAGACGGGAAGGCCCGTTGCGTGGCTCGTCGAGGGCGGGCAGCTGCGGCAAGTCGCTCGACCGGAGGGCGGGTTCGCCGGCAGGTTCACGACGGGATCGAGCGGCCAAGTCTTCCAATCGCTTCCTGCTGTCGCGGGAAGCGCGATCCGCGCCACGGCGCAGCTGAGCGCTACCGCGCCGTCGTCGAGTGTGCTCCGCGTCGAAGTCGTCATTCAGCGCTCCACCGGCGCGTCTCCAGACATTGTGCCGCTGAACGTCGCGATCGTCGGCGCGTGGGTTACCGTTGAGATCCCCTACGTCTTCGTCGCTGAAGACGCGCTCAACACGACGCTTCGGGTCCGGCTTGCCGGAGAAGCGCCTGCCGAAGCGTGGCTCGATGAGATCGTGGTCGTGGCGCGTCCCGGTCCGACGGCGACACCCACAGTCACCCCCTCCGAGACTGCCACTCCCACGGCAACCCGCACCCCGACCGCAACGCGCACGCCGACGGCGACCCGCACGCCGACAGTCATGCCGCCTGCCGATGCATCGCCGACCGCGACGGACACGGTTCCGCCGCCAAGTCCTCCTCCCGCCGCAAGTCGGACGCCCTCGCCGACCGTCACCCCAACGCCGACCCTCAGCGGGCGGTCGCCGGCGCATTTCGGCGACCTGCTCATCAGCGAAGTGCTCGCCGACCCGGCCGAGGCGCCGGAGCGCGAAGGGGAGTGGGTCGAACTCTACAACCCGAGCGCCGTCGCGTTCGCGCTCGCCGGCTGCGCGCTGGAGGACAATGGCGGACGGACGGTGCTTCCCGCTGAGGCAGCGATCTCCCCGGGCAGTTTCATTGTCCTCGCCGCCTCCGACCGCGTACGGCACGACTACCGCCCGCGCGGCGAAGTCAGGATCATCGGGCGGATCGGCAACGGGCTGGCTAATGCCGGCGATCGCGTCGTGCTGCGCTGCGGGGAGGCCGTTGTCGACCAAGTTTCGTGGGGGAGCGATGCCACGGCCCTCTCACCGCCGCCGCCGTCGCCTGGGAACGGCCGCTCGCTCGCTCGGCTCGACCTGGAGCCGCAGGAACGGCCGCGCTACGCCGCCAACCGCTCCCCCTCGCCCGGCTGGTTCGCCGTCGTCTTGCGCGACCCAGTCTATCTCCCAGCCGTTGGGCGAGCGGCGCCCCTCGCTGGCGAGTAGCGACGTTGTCACTCAAGGGAGAGCTGTCACGGCTGAGAGACTGACTAAGGCTGTAGCGGAGGATGATGCCGCCGTCGCCGACGGCCCAGGCATCCGTGGCAGAGATGATGGAGACGCCGTTCAGGTTGCTGTCCGTCGGCGTGCTGCTCAGCCGCGTCCAACTGCCGCCCTGCAGGCGCCAGATCTCGCCGCCGTCGCCCACCGCCCAGCCTGTCTGGCTGTCGAGGAGGGCGACCGCGTTCATCGTCTGGGCGCTCGGCGGGCTGATTGTGCTCCATGTCGTGCCGTTGTACTGCATCAGCGCTCCATTCGCTCCCACTGCCCACGCCGCGCTCGCGCCGAAAGCGGCGACGGCGTGGAGCGGCGCAGGAGCAGTCGCGACTGCCTGCCAAGCGCTGCTCCCGGTTCCGCCGCTCCACCGATAGATGCGGTTGTCGCCGTCACCGGTCACTGCCCAGCCGAGGCTGCTTGAGACCAGATCGATCCCCCGGATGCGCGCGGTGGTGGGGGCAATCAGGAGAGCGTCGCTGAAGGTGGTTCCGTTCCATTGGTAGACCGCGCCGTTGCTTCCGCCGGCCCAGCCGTTGGCGGTCGTGCCGGGCACGAGCGAAATCGAAATGAAGTTCGGCGAGGTGCCCGGGATTTGGTCGTTCCAAGTCGCACCGTTCCAGAGCAGGATCGTGCCGTTGTCTCCGGCGGCGAGAGCGAAGTTGCTAGAGCGCGCCTCGACAGCGCGGAGCGTGACGGTGACGCCTGAGGCTTGGGCATTCCAGGTGGTGCCGTTCCAGCGCCAGATGGCGCCGTTATCGCCGACTGCCCAGCCGTCATTGGGGGCGTAGAACGAGACGGCGCGGAGGGTCCTCTCTATCGTTTGATAGAGCCGCCACTGGGCGCTTGCCGGGGTAGCGGTGGGCGTGGGGGCGGCGGGCGTGGCGGTCGGGGTTCGGGTGGGGGTCGGCGTGCCGCCGCTCGGCGTCGGGGGCGGGGGCGGCGGCGGGCAGAAGGGGACGTTCGCGGCCGGGGCAACAACGCCGAGGTCGACAGCGTTGCTGCGCGGCTGAAGCATCGGCGTGAAGCGCGGAGTGCGGCCGTCGAGCAGCGAGACCGATTCGACAGCGGTGTCGAAGACGAGAACGAGGTCGAGCGTCTGGTTCGGCTGGACAGGCGTGCCGACGCCGCCCCGCTGGTAGAGGGTTTGCGCCGCTGATTGGACAGCGGGCACAGCAAGGTCGTACAGCCGGCCCAGCCCGTCTTGGATGCGGAGGTCGCCGACGGCGATAGCGCTGGGGGTAGGGGCGCGGTTGGTCGCCGAGACAAAGACGACGAGATAGGTTCCGGTGGCGACAAGACAGGCGGGCGGCGCGCCAAACGAGGGCCGATACTCTGCGCCCCTGACAACCATCTCCCACTGGGCGAACGAAATGCTCTGCCCGGGCAGCACGGTGGGGAGGAAAGGCGGCGGGTCAGGGATCCGATAGGGGAAGCCGGGAACCAGCCCGCCGCTCGTCACCTCGATGTCGACATCCCAGACAATGACGAGGTCCATGAAGAAGGAGGGCTCGATCACTTGATAGAGCCCGGGCCGATTGTATTGGTCCTTGGCGGCTTGCTGAACCGTGGAGGAAGAGATGATGCCGGTCCGGCCTGCCGGGTCGCGAAAGAGGAGGTCGCTCGGCAGGACGGCATTCGGCTCGAAGCCGGTGTTCCGCACCCGCAGCAGGACGACAGCAAACTTCGCGAAGGCGTACACCGGCCCGCCGGCGCCGCTCAGCATAGTCACGTAGTCGATACGCTGCACGATCGCCTCAAAGGTGTCGAAGCGGATGGTTCCGCTCGGCGCAGGCGTCGGCGTGTTGGTGGGGGTGGCGGTCGGCGTGGGCGTCGGCGTGATGGTCGGGGTCGGCGTGATCGTCGGCGTCCGCGTCGGGGTTCCCGTCACGGTCGGGGTGGCGGTCGGCGGCGTCCAGAGCTGGCCGGCGAGGGTGGCGGGCGTGACGGCCACCTGGGGCAGTAATCCCGCCTCCTTCAAGATGTCGCCGCCGTTGGCGACCGTCACTTGGCCGGCAGCAGCCCACGGCGTGTTGACCTTCCACCGCTGAAAGACGGCGCGCTGCGCGCGGATGACAAAGACAGTGCCGAAATCGCGTGCGCCCATCGGCAAGCCGTAGAGCTGAATAGCATGCTCTTGGGCGAAATAGGCGGCGCGGATCGCCGGGTCGAGGTCGAGGAGGGCGAGGTGATTGGCAACGATCTCGGGCCAGCTTTTGCCCGCGTCGCTCGACCAGTCAGCGGAAGGAGGCACTTGCTTCACTTCCAGCAGCCAGGGGTCTTTGCCGGCGGCGGCGAGGTCGTCGAAGACGTTGACGAATTCGACGGTTCCAGCGGCGGCGTTCCATTTGAACACCGCCTTCTGCATCGCTTGGGCGAAGACGCCGTTGTAAAGAAAGCGGTGCGAGATGGGATAGCCGAGGACAGGAACACCGCCGTACCGCCGGAACCAGGTCCAGAACTGCGAGTTCGAGTCGTCGGAGATCATGAAGCCGTAGTCGGGCGGGGCGGCGCCGCGCGCTTGGGTGTAGAACCAGCCTGAGGGAACGGGAAAATCGGCCGGCTGCTGAGCGCGTGCCGGGCCGACCGACAGCGATCCCAGGAGCACCGCCATGCTGGCCAGCCAGCATGCCCAGACAGCGCGGACCAGGCGAGGTGCGCTCACACGCTCACCCGCGCGCCGGAGGAAGCGGACAAGCAGTCATGCTCTCCGGTTCTAGCTGACACCGCACGCGTGGTCAACAGGATCGGCGCTGCCTCCTTCTCCGCGTTCTGATTAAACCATCGGCTCGATGCTGCCGGTCCGCTCAGGGCGAAGATTGGTATACTGTCGCCGGAGGCGGTATGAACTTCACCTTTACCCCGGAACAGCAGGCGCTCCGGCAGGAAGTCAACGCGTGGTTCGCCGAGGTGATGACCCCGGACTACGAGCTTGAGCTCGAAGTGCGGCATGACGAGAAGGGGGTGCTGAAGGCGTTTTCCAAGCGGCTCGCCGAGAAAGGCTGGCTGACCCACGCCTGGCCCAAAGAGTACGGCGGCGGCGGCCGAAGCCATGTCGAACAGGCGATCATCAACGAAGCGATAGGCTACTGGCACGCGCCGACCTTGGCCCATATCGTCGGCGTCGACCTCGTCGGGCCGACGCTGATGGTGCACGGCACCGAGGAGCAGAAGCAGAAATATCTCCCCGGCATCGCTCGGATGGAGCACGTCTACGCCCAAGGGTTCACGGAGCCTGACGCCGGCTCGGATATCGCTTCCCTCAAAACGCGTGCGGTCGAGGACGGCGACAACTACATCGTCAATGGTCACAAGATCTGGATCGGCAACGCGCACATCGCCGATTGGATCTACCTCGCGGCGCGCACCGACCCCACCCTCGAGCGTCATCGCGGTATCAGCCTCTTCATTGTACCGCTCGAGACGCCGGGTATCGAGGTGCGTCCGATCCCGACGCTCGACGGCCATTTCGTCAATGCAGTCTTTTTCGATGATGTTGTTGTGCCGAAGGACGCGATGGTCGGAGAGAAGAACCGCGGATGGTACGCGATGGTGACAACACTCGACTTTGAGCGTTCGGGTATCGGCGGGGCGTCCGGCGCGAAGCGGACCCTCGAAGATCTGATCGCCTATGCCCGTCATCATCGCCGAGGCGGACGGCCGATCCTGCAGGACCCGCTCATCCGTCACCGGTTTGCCGAGTATGCCACCGAGATTGAAGCCTGGCGGCTGCTCTGCTGGCGCGTCGTCGCGCTCCAAGCTAGCGGGGTGGTGCCGACCGCCGAGGGCACGATGACCGGCATCATCGGCAAGACGTTGCTGCCGAAGCTGGGGGCGCTTGTCATCGATGTAATGGGCAGATACTCCAGCCTCCCCCACGAAGAGACGCGCTGGGCGGCGATGCGCGGCCGATTGCATCGGGTCGTGGTCCGCAGCGTGCTGACCCATCCCGGCGGCACGCCCGAGATCCTGAAAAACGTTCTGGCGACGCGCGGGCTGGGGCTCCCGCGCTCGTGAGAGGGCAGCATGGACGTCACCCTGACCCCTGACCAAGAGGCGATCCAGCGTCGCGCCCGCGAGTTCCTGCAGCGGGAATGCCCGCCGGCAGTCGTGCGCCACGCGCTCGACGACCCGCGCAGCGCTCGCGGCGATCTCTGGCGCCAGATGGCCGCGCTCGGCTGGCTTGGCTTCACCTTCCCCCCAGAGTATGGCGGCGCGAACGGCAGCCTCGTGGACCTCGCCCTCCTGTTTGAGGAGATCGGCCGCGCCCTCGCACCCGGGCCGATCCTCAGTTCCTCGGTGCTCGGCGGCCAAGCGCTCCTCGCCGCCGGGCGGCCCGACCAAAAAGCGGCGATCTTGCCGCGGGTGGCTGCGGGAGAGGTGGTGCTGACGGTCGCACAGCTCGAAGCAGAGCAGGACCGCACTCCCGCCGGGATCCAGACGACCGCCCAGCGCGATGGCGACCGCTGGCTGCTGAACGGGCTGAAGCTGTTTGTTCCGGATGCCCCTCTTGCCGACCTGCTGATCGTGGCGGCTCGCGTCAGCGGCGACGAGGAAGGGATCGGGCTCTTTCTCGTCGAGGCCGGCGCTCCCGGGCTGACGGTCCGGCCGATGACTACCTTCTCGCGCGACTGGCCGGGCGAGGTGGCGCTGGACGCTGTCCGGGTCCCGGCAAGCGCCCTCGTGGGTGACGTCGAGCAGGGGTGGAGTGCACTGAAGCGCGCGAACGACGTGGCGACAGTGATGCTGTGCGCGGAAATGGTGGGGGGAATGCAGGCAGTGCTCGAGATGAGCGTCGAGTATGCCAAGAAGCGGGTCCAGTTTGGGCGGCCGATTGGGGCCTTCCAAGCGATCCAGCACAAGGCGGTGGCGATGGCGATCGAGACTGCCGGAGCCCGCTTCCTCACCTACCGCGCCGCCTGGCTGCTTCAGCACGGCCGTGCGGCCGACACCGATGTGGCGATGGCGAAGGCGAAATGCAACCGCGCCTATCGCCTGGTCACGGTCGAGGGCCACGAAACGCACGGCGGGATCGGCTGGTCGGTCGAATATGACCTGCAGCTCTATCTGCGTCGGCGCTTCGTTGACGAACTGCTGCTCGGCACGACCGACGATCACCTCGAGACAATCGCGGCAGCGATCGAAGCGGGCAGCCTGCCGTAAGCGTCAGCGCGGCGAGGCTGCTTCCTCGCTGTTCTGCTCCGTCCGAAGAGCAGGCAGCGCCGAGATGGGACATGGTCCGCTCCGACGGCAGCTGTCCTCTCCCGCTGCGACCGGGCAGGGCGCGCCGGCATCCGTGCGGCCGGTAGAGGGAGCGCTGCTTCGTCCTCCCGCAGCGGCGCTCGCGAACCTGAGGGCGGCGGCGCGAGGAAAAGCAGTTGCGCGCGAAAGTCTTATGCTCTACTATAGGTTTAGATTTTGCCGATACATCGGCAAGAGACGCGCAACCGTACAGAGAGTGAGGCTGCCGCGGAGGATCGGGATGCTCACCCCGGAAGAGTGCTATCGGATTAGTCGGGCGGTCTATGCGAAAAGCTTCGCCACGGTCGCTCCCTTGTATGGCGACGACCTCGTTCAGGAGGGCGCGATCGGCATCTGGCGCGGGCAGGCGGCGTATCGTGCCGATCTTGCGAGCGAACGCACCTTTGCCTCGCGCTTGGCCCGCAACGCCATGGTCGATGCCCTGCGCCGCCTCCTGCGTCCGCGGTCGCACGAAACGTACGTTACCGACTTGACCCTGCTTGATGAGCCGTTTGAGGACGATCTCAGCGAGCCCGAGGCCTCCGAAACGTGGCGCACGATTGAGGATGGGGCGGGCGAGGAGCGACGCAGCCGCTGGCGCACCATCGTCGCCGGCCGCCTGAGCGGGCTGGCAGACAGCGAGATCGCCCGCCGTCTCGGCATCTCGAAAGCGTCTCTCTCGCGTGAGGCGCAGCGGCTTGCTGCCCACGCCTCGCTCGCCCTCGGCCTCACCCCTCTGCAGCCCCAGCCTCAGCCGGTCGCGGAGCCGCCGGCCCGCTAGCGCGCTCCTGCGCCTGCGCCCGCCCTGTATACTCTTGCCGCTATGACGGTGAGAGTGCGTTTTGCCCCCAGCCCAACCGGCTATCTTCACATCGGCACCGCGCGGACGGTGCTGTTCAACTGGCTCTTTGCCCGCCATTGCGGCGGCGCGTTTGTCCTTCGGATTGAGGACACCGATAAAGAGCGCGAAGTGCCCGGCGCGGTGGACAACATCCTCGAGTCGCTCGCTTGGCTTGGGCTCGACCCGGACGAAGGGCCGGGCGTCGGCGGGCCCTACGGACCGTATGTCCAGTCGGAGCGGCTCGACCGCTATCACGAAGTCGCTCAGGCGCTCGTCGAGGCTGGCAAGGCCTATCCCTGCTTCTGCTCGACCGAAGAGCTTGCGGCAATGCGAGAGCGCCAGCGGGCCGAAGGCCGTCCCCCCGGCTACGATCGCCGCTGCCGTGCCCTCACGTCGGAAGAACGCGCTGCGCGCGCGGCGGCGCTCGGCGGGCGGCGTCCCGTGATCCGCTTTGCGATGCCGCTCGAGGGGAAGACCACTTGGCACGACGTGCTGCGCGGCGAGATCACCGTCGACAACAGCACGCTCGACGACTTCGTGATGATCAAGTCGGACGGCTATCCCACCTACAACTTCGCCCACGTGGTGGACGACCACGACATGGCGATCACGCACGTGATGCGCGCGGAAGAGTTTGTGCCGAGCACGCCGAAGTTTGTCCAGCTCTATTGGGCACTCGGCTGGGACCTCCCGGTCTACGTGCACCTGCCCGATGTGCTCGGGCATGACAAGAAGAAGCTGTCAAAGCGGCATGGCGCAACGGCGATCCTTGAGTATCGCGATGCCGGCTACTTGCCGGAGGCGATGGTCAACTACCTGGCGCTCCTCGGCTGGGCGTACGACGACCGCACCGAGATCATGGATCGCGCCTTTCTGATCGAGCATTTCACGCTTGACAAGCTGAGCAAGCACGGGGCGGTGTTCAACCGCGAAAAGCTCGACTGGTTCAATGGGGTCTATATCCGCGCGCTTAGTGTCGACGACCTGACCGACCGGCTGATCCCCTTCCTCGAGCGGGACTTGCCTCCAGATGTCCCCCGGCCGCTCGACCGCGCCCGCGTACGCCAGTTCGTTCCTCTCATTCAGGAGCGGCTGGTGACGCTCGGCGATGCCCCGGCGCTGCTCGATTTCGCCTTCGTCGAGCGTCCCGCTGTCGACCCGGCGCTCTATGCGCTTGCTGCCAAGGGGGTCGAGCGTGACCTGCTCTGCGCGGGCCTTCTTGCGGCGGCGGAGCGGCTTGCCGCGCTGCCTGACTTCGCGCCTGAGCCGATCGAAACCGAACTGCGAGCGCTTGCCGCTGCGCTTGGGCTGAAGGTCGGCCAGCTGTTCGGGGCCATCCGGGTTGCGGTGACGGGGAAGAAAGACTCCCCCCCGCTCCACCAGACCGTCGCCGCACTCGGACGTGAGGTCACGCTCGAACGGCTGCGTGCCGCTGCTGATCAGCTCCAGCGCGAGGCGGTCGCCTAGAGCGTCGCCGTGTCGCTGACACTCGCCACAGAGGACAATGCGATGGAAGTAGCGCCCGGCGTCCATCAAATTCGCTTCAACGCGCCGAACAATCCCAAGTTCTGGGTGTTTGCCTATTTGGTCGTTGGGGCGGGAGAGTGCGGCCTGGTCGATGCCGGCTGGGCGACCCCAGGCGCTTTCGACGAACTGAGACAGCAGGTCGAGCAGGCGGGCGCGTCGCTCGATCGGATCTCGACCGTCGTCATCACGCACCTGCACCCTGACCATTTCGGCCTTGCCGGCCAAGTGAAGCGCCAAACCGATGCCCGGATCGTGTTCCACGAACTTGAAAAGCCGTTCGTTGAGACGCGCTATCGCTCCTACAGCAAGCTGCTCGACTCGCTTGCCGACTGGCTCCTCTCGTACGGCGTGCCGGAAGAGGAGATGCCCGAACTGCAGACGGCAAGCATCCCGGCGCGGCGCTTCGTCAGCGAGGTCGATCCTGACGAAGTGGTCTTTGGCGGCGAGATCGTGAAGCTGGGCGGGCAAGACTGGGAAGTGATCCACACCCCGGGCCACACGCGCGGCCACATCGTTCTCTACAACCGGTCGACGAAGACCCTCATCTCCGGCGATCACATCCTGCCGGGCATCACGCCGAACGTCAGCCTCCATCCAGAGTCAAGTGAGAACCCGCTCGGCGACTATATCGCCTCGCTCCGCAAGCTCCAAGACTTGCCGGTGACGACAGTGCTGCCGGCGCACGAACACGCCTTTTCCGGCCTCGCGCGGCGCATCCGCGAGATCGAGGCGCATCATGAGGAGCGGCTGAGCCAGATGCTGGCGACGCTCACCGACCAGCCGAAGACCGGCTACGCGGTTGCCGCCGCCGTGCGTTGGAATGTCGGCGACTTCGCGACCTTCGACGCCCATACTCGCCGCGCCGCGATGATGGAGACGCTCGCGCATCTCGAATATCTGCGCCGTCAAGGCTTGGTCGAGAAGATCTTGATCGACGGCGTGTTCCACTACCGGAAGCGGTAGGGCGCGGTCTCGCCGCTGCTTCTCCCCGGGGGGAGCGGGCGCTCGTCCCCCGTCGACAGCAAGAACAGAAGGGCTTCTGGCGCTGAAGGCAGCTCGTCGCAGCAGGCGGCCTCGCGTTGCCTCATGCGCTGGGCAAGCGTCGTGGCGCGCCTGCTGCTAGCGCCCGGCAATCGGAATGTAGACGCGGGGTGCGTTGAGTGCCGGCGCGGCAGGAGAGGGGGCTGCGGTCGCAGGAGGAGAATTGGGAGAGTCGGTGCCGCGAGCGAAGCCGAGCGGGGCATAGGGAGGCATGCCGGGGAAGACGTCGGTGAGGCGCGGGTTCTTCAGCCGGCGCACCACGATTTCGCCTAACACGTGCCGATAATCTGTCGTGATGGCGAGGTCTTGCTGCTCGAAGAGCGCCTCCCGTTCGAGGCCGGGCCAACGGCCGTAGATCCCGCCGATGATGCCGCCGCCAAGGACAAGCATGACGTTGCCGTGCCCGTGGTCGGTGCCTCTGCTTTGATTTTCGCGCAGCTGCCGGCCGAACTCGCTCATCACAACGACAGTCAGCCGCTCTGACCAGTCGGCGAGGTCGGTGAGGAACGCGCTCAGCCCGCCGGCGAGCGCTCCGACTAGGGCGGCGAACAGGCCTTCGCCGTCTCCTCCCTGCTCTTCGTGCGTATCCCAGCCGCCAAAGTCGACGCAGGCGACGCGCAGTCCAAGGTCCAGCTTGATCGCTTGGGCGACCACTTGCAGCGACTGGCCGAAGGCGCCGCTCGGGTAGCGCGCCCCGTTCGCGGGGGTGTAGCGGTCCGGCAGGCGCGCGACTACCCGGTCGACTACGTCGAGGGCCTGAATGCCCGCACGCTGGATCCAGTGATCGCCGCCATACAGCTCGCGGACGGCGATCCGCTGAAAATCGATCTGGTCCCAGCGGCCTGTGTAGTCGAGCGCCTGAAAGCTCGGCACGGCTGCGGTCTCGTGAAGGCCGAGCACCGCGTCGGGAAGGGTGGCGCTGGTGGTCAGCGCGGTGAGGGGTGGGGCCCCGCCGTTCGAGGCGGTCGTGCCGGCCGTGGTGAGATGCCGCGTGATCCAGCCGGTGGCGAGCGATTTGTGGCCGGGGGTGCCGCGCTCCATCATCGCCATGGCGTCGAAATGCGAGCGGGTCGGGTTGGTCAGCCCGGTGGCAACGATGATAGCGAGGTGCTTGGCGTTCCAAACGGTCAGCAGCGGTGCGGCAGCGGGGTGGAGACCGAAGAAGCCGTTCAGGTCAAGCGCGCCGCGCGTTCGGCCCGGCGGGGCAACGCGGAGGGTTGGCCGATTGACCGCGTAGTGCGGGTCGCCGTGCGGGACAACGAGGTTCAGCCCATCGATGCCGCCCCGCAGGAAGATCGACACAAGAATATCGCCCGCGTTGGCCGGCGCCGGCTCGGCGAAGGCAAGATGCGACACCCAGGCGCCGCTCAGGGCGGCGATCGCGCCGCTGCAGCCCGCGAGGAAGCGTCGTCGCGAGAGCGTCATCGCAGCTGCGCCGCCGGAAGATGGAAGACGAGCGCCGCCAGCGAGTTGACGCGCGCCTCCACCGTTTCTGGAGAGAGCGGGACGTCGGGATGACGCCCGCGCGCGACGAACCTGACAAGCGGCCACCATTCCGCCTCGGGCGGGAGGTAGCCGAGCAGGCGCTCGACCCAATAGCGCGCCACGTCGCGCGGCGTGGTGAGGCGCGCAGGGTGGCGCGCTGGCAACGTCGTTGTCGTGCCCGCGACGAAGTTTTCGGCGAGCGCGTTGAAAACGCTCCACCGGGCTGTCAGCTGGGTGCTCCCCAGCCAAGCGGTTCGCTCGTCGGGATAGCCGTTCGGGGCGGGCCATTCCCAGAGGGGCTGCCCGACGCGCGAGATATACCAGCCAAATTCGCCAGTCCAGCGCCATTCGGCCTCGATGGCGCGGAGGAAGGCGACCATCGCCTCGAACGGCCGGCGAATCTTCTCGCCCCAGACGGTCGTCGCGTCGGGATGGGTGAGCAGCGCCCGGACGACATGGCGCAGCTGATCCGGCGCGATGAGGTGGTCGAGATAGGCGCGCGCGCCGGCGTCGACAAGGCTGGCGGAGGGGGTGTCGGCGATCAGCCGGCGCGCGAGCCGTGTCGCGATGTTGCGCGCGGTCGCGGGGTGGCGCGCGAGGAGATCGAGCACATCGCGCCCGTCTTTCAGCGGCGGCTGGTTGGCGGGGAGCGTTGTGCCGAGGACTGTCTTCGCGCCGGTGTCGTGCCACGGCGCATAGTAGAAAAATTCGCCCGTATCGCCGAAGGCGGGGTCCCAACTCCGATTGCGCAGCGTCCAGCCGGTGAAGCAGCGGGCGACCTCCCGAACGTCGGCATCGGTGAAGACGTCCGGCGTGCTTGGGCCTCTTCCCGGACGGTAGGCGGCGGCGCCGAGGGTGTGCAGTTCGAGCAGCTCGCGGGCAAAGTTTTCGTTCGGCCCCGCCGCCTGGTTGCTCGCGTTATCCAAGTAGTAGAGCATGGCGGGGCTGGTGGCCATCTCCTCGAGAAAGGCGCGAAAGTTGCCGAAAACGTTGCGCCGGATCCGGCGGTCGTGGTCGGGCCAGAAGAGATAGATCGGGTAGGCGGCGCTGTAGACATTGAAGTGGTTGTGCCAGTAGTCGACGAGCAGCTCATACAACTGGCGGCGCGAGTAGATGGCGCGCAGCCAGGCGAGGGTGCGCGCTTCCTCCCGCGGTTTCCACGTGTCGGCGGGGTTAGGGAGCGTGCGGCGCGCCCATAACGCGGGGATCGAGAGGTGCTGATACTGTGGCGCCAGTTCCGCGATCCGCGCCTCGCAGGCAGAGTCATCGATCCGCTCGGGATAGAGCTGCTCCTCGATGTAGGCAGCGACCCCCATTGCCCGCACCCGCTCGACATCGCCGGGCCGGGGGCCAAACCCAGCGCGATGGAGGATGATTACCTCAGCGGGCGGGCGCGCCAAGACGCTTGGAGCGGCAAGCGCCGCCGGCTCGGCCTCGCCCGGCGGCAATGGGATGACCGCGGCGCGGCCAGCCATTCGAGCGGATGAAGCCCACTGTTGGCGTGACGCCATACGCTCCCTTGCAAAGCAGGACCGAGTGGCGGCGGACCGGCGACGGTCGGCGCTGCCCGGATACTGGCTGCGGCGTTGCTGGGTTCCCCGACCGTGACAGTCCGTCCAGACTTCACTTCGTCAGAAGGGAGCGAGAAGCGCAGGGGCGCTCCTATCGCGAGGCGACAGGGATGAACACACTCTCCGCCGCAGTCGGCGGAAGGCTGAGCGAGGGGGGCGGAATGGGAAGGTCCGTGCCCTGCGCTAGACCGAGCGGGGCATAGGGAGGCATGCCCGGGAAGACGTCGGCGAGGCGCGGGTTCTTCAGCCGGCGCATGATGATCTCGCCCAGCACTTGACGATAGTCGGTGGTGATCCGCAAATCTTGGCGCTCATCGAGCTGGTCTTCTGCTAACCCCGGCCAGGTGCCATAGACCTTGCCGCCATTAATCCCGCCGCCGAGGACGAGCATGACGTTGCCGTGGCCGTGGTCGGTGCCTTCGCTGCCGTTTTCGCGAACGCGCCGGCCGAACTCGCTCATCACGACGATCGTCAAGGAGTTGACGTAATTCGTCAGGTCGGTGTAGAAGGCGGTCAGTCCTTGAGACAAGGTGTCGACCAGCGCCGCAAATTGGCCTTGGCCGTCGTTGCCCTGATGTTCGTGGGTGTCCCAGCCGCCGAGGTCGACGGCGGCCACCTGAAGGCCGATCTGCAGTTTGATCAGCTGGGCGACGGCTTGGAGGGCGTCGCCGAACCCGTTGCCGGGATAGACCGCCCCGAACTGCGGGGTGTAGCTCGCGCCGGCGAAGGCGATCTGGTCGATGATGTCGAGCGCCTGCGTTCCGGACTGCTGGATCCAGGTCGAGCCGTCGTACATCCGGCGCAAGGCCAGCCGCTGCGCTTCGACTTGACTCCACTCGCCCCAGTAGTCGAGGCCGCCCGTTCGGGGGACGGCGGCGACATGGAGCGCGCCGAGCAGCGACGTCGGCACGAGGTTGCTGGCGGCCAGAGCACGGATCTCGCCGGCGGTCCCAGCGGTGGAGCGGAGATGCCGCGTGAGCCAGCCGGTGCCGAGCGTCTTGTTGCCCGGGGTGCCGCGCTCCATCATCGCCATGGCGTCGAAATGCGAGCGGGTCGGGTCGGTCAGCCCGGTGGCGTGGACGATTGCGAGCTTGCCGGCTTGGTAGAGGGTGTGCAGCTCGTTGGCGGCAGGGTGCAGACCGAAGCGGCCATCGAGGTCGAGCGCCCCGTTCGGACGGCCGGGCGGACGCACCCGAATGTCGGGGCGATACTGGTAGTAGCGGTCTTCGAAATAGGGAATGCACAGGTTAAGACCGTCGAGCCCGCCGCGCAGAAAGATCGAAACGAGCACATCTGCCCCCGCAGAGGCGCTGCTTGGGGCGGCGAAGACGAGGTCGGTCAGCCGCGCCCCGCTCATTGCCGCGATCGCCGCGCTGCAGCCGGCCAAGAAGGTGCGTCGGGAAAGCGACGACATCGGGGCTCCCTTCATCGCAGCTGTGCTGCGGGCATCTGGAAAATGAGCGCGACAAGGGCGCTCGTTCGGTCAGCAACATCCTCGGCAGGAAGAGGGAAGTTCGGGTTCCGGCCGCGAGCGAGGAAATCAATGATCGGCTGCAGCTCGGCGGCGGGGGGTGTGTAGCCGAGCAGGCGGTTGGTCCAGAACGCGACGAGCGCGGTCGGCCGCGTGTCGCGCGGCGTGACGGCGAGGAGGTCCATCGTCGTCCCCTCTATGCTCCCGCAGCAGAGGGCGTTGATCAGGTTCCACCGGCGAATCAGCTGGGCGCTGCTCGTCCACGCCTCTCGGGTGTCGGGATAGCCGTCGGGCGGTCCCCACTCGAAGAGGCGCTGGCCGGTCAAGCCGTAGTTCCAATCGAAGCTGTCGGTCCACCGCCAGTCCGCCTCCGTGGCGCGCAGCACGGCGACGATCGATTCGAACGGCCGCTTCACTTTCTCGCCCCAAATCTCGGTGAAGTCGGGGTGGGTGAGAAGGGCCCGATAGGTGCGGCGGAGCTGGTCGTCGGCGTTGCGGTGGGCCGTGAAGGCGGCTACGCCGGCCTCGATCAGGCGCTTCGAGGGGCGGTCGGAGACGAGACGGCGGGCGAGGCGAGTGACGACATTCCGCGCCGTCGCCGGATGCTCGGCCAGCCGGTCGAGCACGGTTCGCCCGTCGGTGAGGGCGCTCTGGTTCTGCTGAATGAACGCGTTCAGGACGTATTTCTGGCCGATGTCATGCTCGCCTTCGTAGACGATCGACCGACCGGTGTCGCCAATCTGGGGGTTCCAGGGGTTGTCGGCCACCATCCAGCCGGTGAAACAGCGGGCGGCATCGTACACGTCGGCGTCGCGGTAGCCGGGATAGACGATCTTGGGGTCAGAGGGCGCGATGCCCGGGATATAGGCGGCGACCCCCATCGTGTGCAGTTCGAACAACTCGCGCGCGTAGTTCTCGTTGGTGCCGCTCTTGCGGTTGTACTGGTTGTCGAGGTAGTAGAGCATCGGCCCGCTGAGCGCCATCTCTTCGAGAAACTGGCGGAAATTGCCGAAAACATTCCGCCGGATTCGACGGTCGTGGTCCGGCCAGAGAAAATGTCCCGGATAGTGCGGGCCGTAGACATTGAAATGGTTGTGCCAGTGGTCGACGAGTACTTCCTGCAGCTGGGCCCGCGCGTAGATCGCGCGCAGAAAGGTGTTCAGCCGCACCTGCCGAAAGGCCGCTTGCTGGGCAGTGTAGTTCTGCAGTGAGCGGCGGGCCCACAGCGTTTCGACCGGCGCGTCCAGCAGGCTGAGATCGAAAGCGGCGGCTTTCTGCCGATAGAGGCTCTCGTCGATTGTCTCGGGATGCAGCTGCTCCTCGATGTAGGCAGCAATTCCCATCGCTCGCACGCGCTCGACATCGCCGGGGCGCGGCCCGAAAGCGATGCGGTTGAGGACGATTACCTCAACGGGCGGCTTCGCCGGCGCGGGCGCCTGCCCGAGTTTCTGATATCCCTCACGGCGGGGAGGGCGGTCTTCGGGCAGAAGGGGGAGCGGAGCGCGATTGTTGCTGCGTGACACGCTTACCTCAATCAACGCCAAGGAGAGATTCCGCTCCGTCCGAGCGGAGCGCGTCGTCCCGGCCGGCGCGCTCCGCTCGGCGGAAGCGATGCGGGCGAGCCTCGCGTCGCCCCCCTACGGTAGCAGATGTAGCGCTGACAGTCGTTAGCCCGTTTGGGCTGGCCCGGGGCTCCCGACGGCGGCGGGGACGAAGCGGCGTCCGCCCGAGCCGGGGCGGTCCGGCCGGGGGCGCCGGATCAGCTTGTGGATCTCCATCGCCACAATGATCGTCGCAGCCACCGGGATGATGCGGAGCCAAGCGTCGAGCGAGATCGGCTCAACCCGCAGCACGAACTGGGTAGGGGGGAAGTAGAGCGCAGCGATGTGGATGAGCAGCGCTGCGGTTGTGGCGATGAACAGGAACGGATTAGAGAAGGGGCTTTTCTGAAAGACAGAGAGCCGTTCCGAGCGCGAGTTGCCGACTTGGAACATCTGGAAGATCACCATCGTTGTCAAGGCGACCGTCTGGGCTTGGGTGAGAGAGCCGCTCTGGTTCAGTTCCCACCAAAACATGGCCAGCGTTCCGATGCCCATCACGATCCCTGCCACGATGGTCCGCTCCCAAAGAGTTCGCGAGAGCAGGCCTTCGGTGCGCGGGCGCGGCCGCCGCCTGAGCACTCCGCGCTCTCCCGGCTCGAAAGCGAGCGCCACGTCTTGCAGACCGTTTGTGACGACGTTCAGCCAGATCAGTTGGGTTGGCAGGAAGGGGATCGGCCAGCGCAGCGTCAGCGCGGTCAGAATGGCGAGGACAGTTGCGGCGCCGGTGGAGACGAGGAAGAAGGTGACATTGCGAAGGTTGTCGAACGTGATCCGGCCCTCTTCGACGGCCGCGACGATGCTGACGAAGTTGTCGTCGGCGAGGATCATGCTCGATGCCTCGCGGGCGACATCGGTGCCGCTTTTGCCCATCGCGATGCCGATGTCGGCAGCGCGCAGGGCTGGGGCGTCGTTGACGCCGTCGCCGGTGACCGCCACGACCTCGCCGCGGCGGCGCAGCGCCTGCACGATGCGCAGCTTCTGGTCCGGTGAGACCCGCGCAAAGATGGAGGCGCGGCGGACGACTTCGTCGAGCTCCGCGTCGCTCATCGCCGCAAGCTGAGTGCCGGTGACGACCAGCGCGTCGCGGCCAGCGAGCCCAAGCTGAGCGCCGATGGCGCGCGCAGTGACAGCGTGGTCGCCTGTAATCATGATGACGCGGATGCCGGCGTCGCGGCAGTTGGCGATCGCCTCGCGGACGCCAGGGCGTGGAGGGTCCATCATCCCGGCGAGCCCGAGGAAGTGCAGACCGCGCAACTCGGGCAGGGGCATCTCGGTCGGCGGGGGGTGAGGGAGCCGAACCGAGGCGAAGCCGAGCACGCGCAGCCCGTCGGCGGCCATTGCATCGAGCGCGGCATGGACTTCACCAAGGTCGAGCGGCGCAAGGCCGTCGTCGCGCGCTTGCGCGTCGCACATCGCGAGGATGCGCTCGGGCGCTCCTTTGACAAACAGCCATGCTGCGCCGTCGTGCAGTCGCACGCTCGCCGAATACTGGCGCTCGGGCTCGAACGGCAAGTCGGTCAGCAGGTCATAGCGATCGCGCACTTGCTCGGGTTCGAGCCCGAGCCGAGCGGCGGCGACGAGCAGCGCCGCTTCGGTGGGGTCCCCTTGGGTCGCGAAGCCGTCGTGGGTGCGATAGACCTCTGCTTCGTTGGTCAGGATCGCGGTTATCAGCAGTTGCGCTACCGTCGGCTGCTCGACGAGGGGAGTTGGAATGCCGTCTGCCAGCAGTTCGCCCGTCAGGTTCTCGCCGGCGGCCACTTGGAAGTGCCGCCCGTTCGCCCAAATCTGCTGGACCGTCATCCGGTTCTCGGTGAGAGTGCCGGTCTTGTCGGAGCCGATGACCGTGGTGCTGCCGAGGGTCTCCACCGCAGGCAGCCGACGAATAATGGCGTTCCGGCGCGCCATCCGCTGCACCCCGAGAGCAAGGGTGATGGTAAAGGCGATCGGCAGCCCCTCGGGGATCGAAGCGACCGCCAGCGCGACGGCGACGAGGAACATGTCGGTCGGCGACTCGCCAAGCAGAACGCCGATGACAAACGCGATCGCTGCAGCAATGCCGACCGCAATGCCGATGACGCGACTGAACCGCTTCAGGCGGATCTCGAGCGGGTTGGCTGTTGTGCCGGTATCGCGCAGGCTCGCCGCAATCGCGCCGAGCTGGGTCCGCTCGCCAGTCGCGACGACATAGCCGCGCCCGCGTCCCGAGACAACGATCGTGCCCAGATAAGCAAGATTAGTGCGGTCGGTCGCCGGCACCTCCGCCGCCAAGACCCCCGCCTGCTTGGCGACCGGGATCGACTCTCCGGTCAGGAGCGATTCGTCAATCTGGAGGGCGGTTGTCGAGGTGAGGCGCAGATCGGCCGGAACGCGCATGCCCGACTCCAGCAGCACGACGTCCCCGGGAACGAGGTCGACGCTTTCGATATCGCGTTCCTGACCGTTCCGGACCACCCGAGCGTGAGGCGTCAGCAGGCGCATCAGCGCCCGCGCGGCGCGCTCGGCACGGCGCTCTTGGATGAAGCCGACCGTGGCGTTAATGACGAGGACTGCCGCGATCACGGCGGTATCGACGTATTTGCCGAGCACAATGGTCGCGACGCCGGCCGCCATCAGGATGAGAACGAGCGGGCTGCGGAACTGATGGAGGATGAGTTCGAGATCGCTCGGCGGCGGCGCTTCTGGCAGCTGGTTTGGCCCATACCGCGCCAGGCGAGCCGCAACGCTCTCGGGCGAGAGCCCATGCTCGCTGGTGCTCAGGAGCTCGGCGACTGCTTCGGACGGGAGGGCGTGCCAGTCTGCCGCGGGATAGTCCTGGGCAATGGCCGATCGTTCAGCCACGGCATGCTCGCAGGTGGCGCAGGGGCAGTGACGAGCGCGAGGGCATAGAATTCATTCTCCGAAGAAGGTGCAGCAGTGGGAGGGCCATCTGGGCAGTTCGCGAGTGGCCATTCGGCCGCATCAACCGCGCGCAAGACGAGCCGTTCGCTTCCTCCGCCTCGTCCACATGGCCCCTCCACCGTTTCTTTGGGTCATGCGAAAAGTATGCCGGCGCCGCAGCATCTGCGCAACGTCGCGCAGGCTCCTGTCTGACAGGGCTGCGGCGCGCTGGCAGAGGAGTGGATGATGCCGCGCGCCCCGCTCCTAGTGCTGGTCCCGCTCGACGGCTCTCCCCTTGCGGAACTGGCGCTTCCGCACGCTGCCCTCTTGGCAAAGCGGCTGCCGAGCCGGCTCCTGCTGCTGCGGGTGAATCCGGAGATTGGCGGCGGCCTCGACCCCTACACGATGCGGCGGCTCGCGGAAGAGGACGGCGCGGTAGCGCGCGCGTATCTCGCCGAGCAGCAGCGCAAGCTGGCCGAGATCGGGGTCGGTGCGGAGGGGGTCGTCCGCGTCGGCGAGCCAGTATCGGCAATCAGCGACGTGATCCGGGAGCGCGGCGTCGCCTTTGTGGTTATGACGACGCACGGTCGAAGCGGGCTCCAGCGCGCCTTCTTCGGCAGCGTTGCCGACCGGCTGCTGCGGGAGTCGCCCGTACCAGTGATGGTGGTTCGGCCTGGTCAGCCCCTGCCGGCACGGTATGCGCATCTTGCAACGCAAGTTGTCGAGCGTCCCTAACGGCTGAACGGGGTTAAGGGATGTCCTCATCGTGAGGAGGGACAACGTCTCCCCATTTCGGCCCGTAATACTCGCGGATGCGCCAGGCGCGTCCGTCTTTCATCTTGATGACGAGGAAGAGGGTGCTTTGGTCGACACTGCCTGCGGCGACCGATCGGGTGTGGCAGGCAAAGCCGCCGCTGTCGCCCCCGACCGCTGCCCGATCGAGCTGGATCGCGATCCCGTTTTCGGTGCGCGCGGCGCGGCGAAGGATGAGGTCGCGAATGGCCTCTTTGCCGGTATAGGCGCCGCCGGCAATCTCCTCGCGAGCGGGGAAATAGAGCACGGCGTCATCCGCAAGCCGGTCGAGAAACGCCTCGAGCGCTCCTGGCTGGGCGCCGAGCGCGCCCAGATAGCGTTCGGCGACGGCGCGGACATCGTCCAGCGTAGTCGGCGGTGCTTGGGAGGGCGGCGGCTCATCGGCGGGCGGGATCGTGTCCCAGCGCAGCCCAAAGTGCTCGCGGTAGCGGAACAGCTTGCCGTCACGCATCTTGAAACTGATGACCACGCAGCCGCGATAGTGCGCCCCGTCGCGGGTCACCGCTTCGTCGTGGAACTGGAAGGCGACCGTGTCGCCGGCAACGAATTCGTTATCGAGCGTGATGAATAAGCCGGTGTTGTAGACCGTCCGGACGAAGGAGAACAGCTCCCTAATCTCGTCGCCGCGATAGGCCCCTTTGCTGAGATTTGGTCCCTGCGGAAAGTAGAGCACCATCTCGGGATGCATCTCCGCGATAAAGCGGTCGAGGGCGGCGCGGTCGCCGGCGAGCCCCGCTTGGAAGGTGGCAAAGGCAGCGCGGGCAGCGGCGAGGGTCGGGTTGTCGGTAGGCGCAGCGAGCATCGGCCTAGCTCCTGAGAGAAGGTGCTCCCATTGTACGCGGGACTACGATCGCTCGCTGATCGTCACCTTTGTCATCCGGTCGCCCGGTACGATCCGGTCGACAACGTCCATTCCTTCGACGACCTTCCCAAAGAGGTTGTACTGCTTCGGCAGCGGCGTGTCGCGCTTCAGGATGAAGAACTGGCTGCCGTTCGTGTTGGGGCCGGCGTTTGCCATCGCCACCACGCCGCGGAGATATTCGCCTCTCACTGGCTCATCCTCGAAGCGATAGCCGGGTCCTCCGGTCCCATTGCCGAGCGGGTCGCCCCCTTGGATCACCCACGACTCGACGCGATGGAAGGTGAGGCCGTCGTAAAAGCCGTCGCGGGCGAGAGTCACAAAGTTGTTCACCGTCTTCGGCGCGTCCTTCGGATACAGTTCGAGCACGATCCGCCCCTTTGTCGTTTCGAGCGTGGCGCGGTAGATCTTGTTCTGGTCGATCGTCATCGGCGGCGGCGCGGTATACGTTTTCCGGCCGCTGGTCGATTGGGACGGGGCAGGGGCGCTGCCGGTTGTGGCTGCCGGCTGGCACGCGAGGGCGAGGAGGGCGGTTGCCGCGATAATGACGACACGAGGCGCAGCCATAGAGATCTCCTGACACGGCAGTGAGGCGCCGCGACTGTGCGCAGAATGGTAGAGTGTCGCCCGAAGCGAGAAGCAACCGATGCCCGGGGGGACGCCATGATCAGCGGGATCTATGAGAACTGCATCGCGACGACGAACCTCGCAGAAGCGCTGCGCTACTGGCACGAGTTCGGCTACGAGCCAATCGCAGAAGGGGCGATCTCAGCCGAGGCGGCCGGAACGCTCTACGGCCATGCCAGCGGGCTGCGCTCCGTGCGGCTCCAAAACGGCGGCGTGACAACCCACGGGCTGCTGCGGCTGTTTGTCTGGGATGAACTGCGGGATGACGGGCTGGGGCGCGTCCCGCCGCTGACCGTGGGAGGGCGCTGGTTCATTCAAAACTGCGCCGATATCTGGCTGATCAAGGATGCGTTCGATGATCTCGCTCACTGGGGCGAGCCGTACACCGTTACGACGCCTGCGCGCGCGCAGATGCGCTTTCCCGATCCAGCCAACACGCGGCCCTCGATCGTCAACCGCCGGATCGGCGTGCGCGAGCTGATGGTGCTAGGCGAAGAGGTGCGGCAAGCGTTCTTCCAGCGCTACGGCTATGTCCGCGAAGGCTACGGCACAATCAACATGGCTGCGCCGCTGAAGACAAGCGAAGCGACGCACTCATCGTTCATCGTCAGCGATGACTCGCACGGCCGCTTCTATGTCGATGTTCTTGGGATGGTGAACACGAACCCGCTCCACGAGAGCACGGGCCGCAATCCCGGCAATGCGGAGACCCTGATGATCGACCCCGACCAAGCGTTCACCATTCAGGGCTACATGGCGCCGGGAGCGTCCTGCGGGATGTTCCAGTTCTACATGCCTCGCTGGAAGACCCCGGATCTCTCTGCTCGCTCGCGGCCCGGCTCGCGCGGGCTGACGCTCTCGACCTTCCGCGTCGATGACATCGCCGACTATCACGCCAGAGTGCAGGCGAGCGCGGCCACCGCCGTCACCCCCATTGTGCGGAACGAGTTCGGCGAGGAGAGCTTCAGCTTCATTGCGCCGGACGGCGTGTTCTGGACGATCCTCGCCTAACGCCGTGCCGTGCTTCTCAGCGCGAGAGAGACGCTCACGGCCGGCGTCGTTGCGAGGCGGCGAAGCCGCCGCGGCAATCCCGCCGCCAGACAGCTGTTTTCGGAGGGAGAAGGGCGAGGAAGGCGTGGTCCCGCATTTCGGCGGGATTGCCGCGGGCGCCCGCGGCGGCCCCGCCAATACGG